>CAVGBY010000094.1:0-7904 GCA_963627355.1 uncultured Prevotella sp.
CCTCTAACCAGATAGATAGAATTCTTCCGAAAAATGTATTTGATGTAAGTTATATGGAATTTGAGAATTTTCTATTTCCTGTGCCAAAGATGTATGATTTGTATTTAAAATCCTATTTTGGAGACTATATGGCTTTGCCGCCAGAAAACGAAAGAGTCGGCCATATAATTTATGCATACAAAATCTCAGAATAATCTACAGATTATATTTTAAACAAAGCGAGAAATAGTAATTTCCAAAGTCTTTATCCTGCTGTTTATATGTGGAATTTATAATCCAGGAGCCATTTATATTTGTGCTTATTATAAGCGATTTTGTGGCAAAGAAATTTGCGGTGCAGCCGAATGTTCTGATGGCTTTGTATTGCCCCCAGTCTTCATATTGGTCTTTTCCGGCTTTTTTCCAGTCTTCTGCTTTTGTGTCAATTCCCTTGTTATTTAAATAGTTTGTGTCAGGTTTGTTAAAATGAATAAAAAAGGTAATATCGCCTTTTGAAAAATATGTTCTTAAGGCTAGATATTGGCTGTTTCCAAAATATCCGCTTCCGGCCCCGATGATTTGTCCGTTTTGGGTGTAACCCTGTGTTATCTTAGAGTGTGAATAATATCCCATATAATGCCACTGAAGCTGAAAATCCTGTGACATTTCAAAATTGTTCCATTCAAATATGAGCTCAGGTCGTATATTGAATTTTTTGAAAAAATTAAATTTCTGGAAAAAAGAAATCTCTTTCTTTGCCCCGACTGTATAAATGGCAGTATGGAATGGGTTTGCGAATCCTCTTGCGTTGTAGTCATCAAGCCCAAGTTCACCATAAACCTCAAATCCTACGGAAGGAAACAGAAGGTCAAGCCCAAAAGAGCATTTCTGGTCTTCTACAGCATTTGTGTCGTAAAATGGATTTAGATATTTTATGGATTTTTCATCCCATCTTGCCAGGCTGATTTTGTTTATTGAAAAAGTCAGTTCCGGCAAAATGGCAGGAGAGAATGCTACGCTAAAACCGGTTAGCTGTCTGTAGTCGTTCGAACTGTCATTGTCAAAATAATCCGATTCAGAGAGCCTTCCGCACCATACGCGGCCTTCTATGTCTCCAATGTACCATCCAAGCCATGGCAACTGGACTTTTGTGCGGCGTAAACCTATGTCAAATTTCGGATATGTGCCGGAATTATTGCTTCCTAGCATTGGGTTCAGCCATGCAGGTCCAAGCCACGGCGACTGAAATCCAAATCCTACTGTAAAAGTGTGCCATGTCCATCGGATTTCTGTGTCGCCCCAGTCAAAGTTCCAGAATGAACTGTCACCGTAACGCTGCACTAAATCAATACTTCCTGCCCAAAAGTATGAGTATTCGCTGCCGTAAACGCCTGGCATATAATCAAACTCCAGATTCTGGCTAAAACTTACCTGCGGTTTCAGTGTCAGCTCGAATCCAAGCGCCTCTAGTCTTGCTCCTGCGGTCAGGCTTGTGTTGTAGCCTTTTCCTTGCCAGAGCGCGCCGTCGTTCTGGCCGTATGGGACCGCGGTGTTGTAGGAGCTGAACCATTCAGGACCGTAGATTTTAAGTGATACGGAGCGGTTTAAGCCTTTTGTGAACCAGTTTGTGTTTTCAGAGCTTGACTTCCAGAGTGTCCGCTTTGTTCCAAGGTTGTTTTTCTGCCATGGATGAGAGTTTTTTTCAGATGTGGCTGTTGTTTCTGCCGGTTCCCCGGCGGTTGCCCCATTGTCTGTGTTTTCAGAAAGCGCTGTTTCAGTTTCTTTTATTGCCCATACAGAGTCGCTTAAAGTCCTGTAGTTCAGGGTAGGGCGTTCTGTGATTCCTAAAAGGCTCTGAAAGTCAAAATATTCTTCCTCGGTTGATTTTAATGCTTCCTGTGCAAATGTGCCTGTGGCAAAAAATAAAAATGCCGCCGTAAAAACTGCAAATGCTGATAATTTTTTCATAACGCGTTTGATTATAAAATTTATAATGAGATTTGTCATCTGACTGGAAAATTTTGTACCACCTAAGGCAACATTTATGGCAGCCACTTGAACAAATTTCAAATTCAATAGAAAACTTATTCGTTCTGTGCTATCATAATACAAATAAAAGAAGTTCTATTTTAATTTTTTTTGGGAGTTCGTATGTCTTTTTATCCTGTGATTCTTTCTGGTGGCGCTGGCACTAGGCTTTGGCCGTTGTCAAGCGGAAATCATCCTAAGCAGTTTTTATCTCTTGTAAGTGAAAAAACTATGATTCAGGAAACTTTGCTTCGTCTGGAAGGAATTGAACATTCAGAACCGGTTGTTGTCTGCAATGAGGCTCACCGTTTTATCGTTGCGGAACAGTTGAATCAGATTGGTATGAAAGAGCCGAAAATTATGCTTGAGCCGATTGCGCGGAATACCGCTCCTGCCATTGCCGCAGCCTGCTATCAGGTTATGAAGGGCGACAAGGATGCTGTTGTTATTATTCTTCCTAGCGACCATGTCATTAAAAATAAAATTGCTTTTCAGTCTGCTGTAAAAAAAGCAGTTCAGGAAGCGGAAAAAGGTTTTCTTGTTACTTTTGGAATTGTTCCTACAGAGCCAAACACCGGCTACGGATATATAAAGACAGGAAAAGAAGATGACGGTTCTTTTGAACTAGAGCGTTTTGTTGAAAAACCAGACCTTGAGAAGGCAAAGGAATATCTTGCCGACGGAAATTACAGCTGGAACAGCGGAATGTTTGTGTTCAAGGCTGAAAAGTTTCTTGAGGAGCTGAAATCTTTTGAGCCGGAAATGTACACTCTGGCAGTCAAAGCATGCGAGAACGCCGCGGTTGACAAGGATTTTATCCGCCTGAGCAAGTCTGACTTTGAGGCGATAAAAGGAAATTCAATTGACTATGCCGTAATGGAAAAGACAAAGCGCGGACGTGTTGTAAAGCTTGACGCGGGATGGAACGATGTGGGCTCGTGGTCGGCTTTGTGGGAAATAAAGGAAAAAGATTCTGATGGAAACGTCACAAGCGGCAATGTCATGAATCTTAAAAGCAAAAACTGCTACATAAACTCAAAGGATATTTTTGTCGCCGCAATCGCTCTTGAGGATATCGTTGTTGTTACCTCCGAGGACGGAATTCTTATATCAAAAAAAGATTGCGTCCAGGATGTAAAGATTGTCGCGGAAGAACTAAAAAAGCGGGCGAAATAATATGAATCCAATTTTCTTGAATCCGGAAGTAAAAAATCTTATCTGGGGTTCGGAGCAGTGGGGAATAAGCGCGCATCCGAACGGTGATGACTTTATCTTGAATAAAGAGTATGAGGGGCTTCGTCTAAGCGACTTGTGGAAAAATCATCCGGAACTTTTTGGGAACACAAAAGGCGACAGGTTTCCTCTTCTTACAAAAATTATCGACGCAAAAAAAGACTTAAGCATTCAGGTTCATCCTGATGACGAGTATGCCGCAAAGAACGAGAACGGCTCGCTTGGAAAAACTGAATGTTGGTACATAATGGACTGCGAGCCGGGAACAAAAATAGTAATCGGACACAACGCAAAAGATTCTGCGGAAGTAAAATCGATGATTGAAAATCACGAATGGAACAGTTTTATCCGCGAGGTTCCTGTCCACAAAGGCGATTTTTTCTTTATTGAGCCGGGGACTGTCCATGCCATAAAAGGCGGAACTGTGATTCTTGAAACCCAGCAGTCAAGCGACATTACTTACCGTGTTTATGATTACGACAGGCTTCAGGATGGAAAAAAACGCCCGTTGCACGTAAAACAGAGCATTGACGTTATAAAAGCGCCTTTTTTCCAGAAAGACTTGCCTTTGAATGAACAGAAAAAACTTCATTCTTCATTTAGGCAGCTTGTTTCCTGCCCTTTGTTCACGGTATGGCACGCAGAAATAAGCGGGGAAATCTCTTTTGAGCAGACAATGCCGTTTTTGCTTTGCTCGGTTATTTCCGGCAGTGGAACGGTCAATGGAATTCCAGTAAAAAAAGGAAACCATTTTATTTTGCCAAGTGATTTCGGCAAGGTCACTTTTGACGGAAACATGGAGCTTATTTTAAGTTCAATCTAATAAATCTAATATATTTCAGGAGATTTTATGAAAGGAATAATTCTTGCAGGCGGAAGCGGAACACGGCTTTACCCGATCACAAGGGCGGTGTCAAAACAGATTCTTCCGCTTTACGATAAACCTATGATTTATTATCCTTTGAGTGTGCTTATGCTTGCAGGCATCCGCGAGGTTCTTATTATTTCAACTCCGCGGGATATCAAGTTGTTCGAGGAACTTTTTGGCGACGGCTCGTGGCTTGGAATGCGTTTTGAATACGCTGTCCAGGAAAAGCCCCGGGGGCTTGCGGACGCATTTATTGTTGGAAAGGATTTTATCGGTAATGATGATGTCGCGCTTGTTCTGGGAGACAATATTTTTTACGGACAGAGTTTTACAGGAACTTTGAAGAACGCCGCTGAAAAAATCAGGAACGATAAAGGCGCGGTGATTTTTGGATATTATGTAAAAGACCCTACGGCGTACGGTGTTGTTGAATTTGACGGTTCTGGAAATGTCCTTGGAATCGAGGAAAAACCTGCCGAGCCAAAGTCAAACTATGCTGTTCCGGGACTTTATTTCTATGATAACTCAGTTGTAAAAATTGCGGAAAACGTAAAGCCTTCTGCCCGCGGTGAAATTGAAATAACTTCTGTAAACAATGAATATTTAAAGCAAAAACAGCTTAAAGTTGAGCTTTTAGGACGTGGAATGGCGTGGCTTGACACAGGAACCTACGATGGTCTTCTTGAAGCATCAAATTTTATCGCCACAATCGAAAAAAGGCAGGGAATGTACGTTTCCTGCATAGAAGAGATTGCCTACAGAAACGGATGGATTTCAAAGGATGCGCTTTTAAAGATGGCGGCAGAATATAAGACAGAATATGGAAAATATCTGGAATTCATTGCGGAAAACTAAAATTTACGGGGAAAATTATGTCATTTGAATTTAAAAAATGCCACATCGACGGTTTGTATGAGATTCAGCCAAAGATTTTTGGTGATAACCGCGGTTATTTTTTGGAAACTTACAGCGAGAAGGATTTTTTTGAGGCTGGACTTAAGATGAAATTTGTCCAGGATAACCAGTCAAGTTCAACAAAAGGCGTTCTGCGTGGACTTCACTTTCAGAAGCAGCATCCGCAGGGAAAGCTTGTCCGCGCTCTTTACGGAAAAGTCTATGATGTGGCGGTTGATTTGCGTCTTGGAAGCGCGACTTTTGGAAAATATTATGGTGTTCTGCTTGACTGTGAAAAACAGAATATGTTCTATATTCCTGAAGGTTTTGCGCACGGTTTCTGCGTTCTTTCTGAGCAGGCGGTTTTTGCCTACAAATGCACGGATTTTTACCATCCAGAAGACGAGGGCGGGCTTATGTGGAATGACAAGAATATCGGAATCGACTGGGAAAGCGTAATGCCAGGAATCATGGAAAACGCGAATCTGAGTGAAAAAGACAAGAATCATCCTGCATTTAGCCTTGAAAACAGATATTTTGATTTGAACGGAAAATGGATTAACTAGATAAAAAAAAATCCACAAAGAGGAACTTATGAGAAAACTTAAAAATATTATGATTACCGGCGGCGCAGGTTTTATCGGCTGCAATTTTATTCACTATCTTCTTGGAGAATCAACTGCCGGCGGCGCGGCTTTTACAGATTCTGGTTTTGACGGAACAATTGTAAATGTTGACTGCCTTACTTACGCCGGAAACGCGGAAAGTTTAAAGGATATTGAAAAAAAATACGGCGGAAACCGTTACTTCTTTGAAAAAGTTGATATCTGCGACCGTCCGCAGATTGAACGGATTTTAAGACAATACGACATTGACACAATTATTCATTTTGCCGCAGAAAGCCATGTTGACCGTTCAATTTTAGGGCCGGAAGCGTTTATGAAGACAAACGTCATGGGAACTTTTACGCTTTTGGACTGCGCAAGAAATTTCTGGAAAAAAGAAGACGGTTCACTCCGCGATGATGTTCTTTTCCATCATATTTCAACGGATGAGGTTTACGGTTCTTTAGGCGAAACCGGATATTTTACAGAAACAACTCCTTATGACCCGCGTTCTCCTTATTCATCTTCAAAGGCAAGTTCTGACCATATTGTAATGGCTTACTATCATACTTACGGATTGCCTGTAACTTTGTCTAACTGCACAAACAACTACGGCCCATTCCAGTTCCCGGAAAAACTTTTGCCTCTTATGATTTCAAACATCAAAGAAGGAAAAAATCTTCCGGTTTATGGCGACGGAAAAAACATCCGCGACTGGATTTATGTTGAGGACCACAACCGCGGGGTATGGCAGATTGTAAGGAATTCCCCGGCAGGTGAAAAATGGAATCTTGGCGGTGAAAACGAGTGGGAAAACATAAAACTTTTGAACACTGTGATTGACCTTACTTCTAAAGAACTTGGAAAAAATCCGGATGAAGTGCGAAAAACAATCACTTACGTAAAAGACCGTCCTGGACACGACCGCCGCTATGCGATTGACTGCACAAAAGCAAAGACCAAACTCGGCTGGGAACGCAAGATGACATTTGAGGAAGGGCTTCTTTCAACAATAAAATGGTATCTGGGCCACAGCGAATGGATTGACCACATAAAATCCGGCGCATACAAAGAATGGATAAAAGACAACTACGGAAACAGGTAGAATTACTTGTAGCTTTCGTAGACTGTGTTTTTTGTCATCGTCTGTTTTTCCACAAAACTTTCATCATATTTTTCAACAAGTGTGGTTTTATGGGAAAACAGCGAACGCCCCAGATAAATTCCTTCGCCTTCAATTTTGTTTCCTAATGCTTCAAGTACAGTCGGCATTACATCAAATGAGCTGAATTTGCGGTTCTGTTCCACATTTTTAAGTTCCGGCGCAGGATTTATGATTATATCAAGGAATCTTCTGCCGGCGGCTATCTCTTTTTTTGTCAGGTCAGAATTTCTTGTGATAAAATTGTTCAGCGGAGCGTCAAGGTAATTGTGGTCGCCTGTTATTACAATTGTCGTGTTTTCGTACCAGTCCTGTGTTTTTGCCCATTCAATAAAGTCTGAAAGTTGAAAATCCGCGCATTCAAATACATTTTCTATCTTTTCCTTATGATTTTCCCTGCATAGCGCGCATTTGTATCCGTCCGGGAAGTGGGTGTCAACAGTCAGCATTGAGTACACAAAAGGCTTGGCCTTGGAAGAAAGATTTTCCAGCTCAATTTTTGCAAATTCGTAAAGTTTCTGGTCCTCAAAGCCCCAGAAAACCTGATAATTTTTGTCTAAAAGATTATTTTCCTTGTACCAGTCAATGTCATGAATCTCAAAATGCTGCTGCTCAAGCACAATATCCCTGTTTTCAAACTGTTTTTTTGAACCCATTGAAAAAACTAAGTTGTAGTCCTGCTCGTAAAGGAAATCCCCAAGTTTTTTTAATTCAGGAAGACACTGTTTTTTGCCGTCTTTTGTTACAAAAGGACTAAAATACGGTACTGCGGAAGTTTTTGAAAGAAGCCCCGCGACTGTCCATGATGTTCCCTGAAGATTTATTCCGCCGCGCATAGCATTTCTGTCGCCGAAATTTATGTTTTCCGCCGCAAGTTTTTTTATGTTCGGAAGAAGATTTTCACGCAAAAGTCCGCCGTTTTCAGCGGAGGTAAAACCAGGCTCCATTGATTCCATGAAAATATAAACCAGATTCCGCTTTTGTGCCGGTGGAATAACCCTAAATTTTTCCTCCGAGATAAAATTCTCTTTATAGAATTCTGACTCAACAGGTTTTCCCAGAATATTTTTTGCAATCTGAAGATAAATCCACATTTTCGAGGCTACAAAAAGAATCGAAACCGAGACAACAAACG
>CAVGBY010000095.1:0-7686 GCA_963627355.1 uncultured Prevotella sp.
TTTAGCGGGGGCAGGACTCGAACCTGCGGCCTCCGGGTTATGAGCCCGACGAGCTGCCAACTGCTCTACCCCGCGTCGTATGTTCAACAATGATATAGTTTTTGATATTATTTTGTCAAGTGCATTTCCTACAAAATATGATATTTTTCTTAAATTTCTTCATTAAGTTCGGGTGTAACGTCAATATTTTCGGGGATTTTTTCTTTTCGGGCGGCGGATTTGTTTTCAGTCTTTAGTTTTGTTCTGGTTCTGCCCCTTGTTTTTGCAGGAGTTTTTAAATTTCCTGTAACAACCGTGGCATCGGAACTAACTTGAACCTCTTTTTTTGCAGAAGACCTTGCAGAATTTCGTTTTGCCGGAGTCCTTGTCCTTGCGCCGCGGTTTTTTGGCTTTCCTAAAACCGGTTTTTCTTCAATTTTTCCACCAGAAGCCGCCGCAAATTTCTGGTATTTTACGCGACATTCAATAACGGCAAACAGAACCGCGGCAACCGCAAACCAGTGAATCCATAAGTCAAAATATACAAAAAAGTCAAAAAGTCCGTGGCATACAACAGCGTAGATAAAAATCATAGGATTATTCTTCTTGTGCCTGATTCCCCACACAAAAAGTCCGCCAAGCCCGGCGCAAAAAACATGAATCAAATCCGAACTGAACATCCGTGCAAAAATCAGACTGTACAAAAGTTCCGCCCCAGTCCGGCTCGCATTTGAAAGATGCTGAAGAAAATAAATGCTCGACTCGAACGATCCAAGACAAAGTCCGCAAAGCAATGATGCCGCAAAAAACGCGCGAAGATTCAGTTTTTTAAAAGGAATAAGCGCAATCATCAAAACTTTTATCAGCTCTTCAACAAGACCGTTGTACACAAGAAATTTGCAGAAAAGCCCGCTCAAATCAGTTTTTCCAGAAAAAAGCTGCTCCGGAATCAGGCTCATAAGATAAAACTGAAGGAAAGTTATCGGCAGGACGGAAAGAAAACCAAAAAGACAGGCAAAAAGCTCCGTTGAAAATTTCATCCTGAATAAAAATTTAAATGAAAAAAAACATATAAAAAACGGCAGGAAATTTAAAATCAATGCAAAATAAACATTCATACAATAAGAATAAAACATAAGGTAGACTTTTTCAACAAAACTGATATAGTAAAAATATGCAGAAAGACAAAGCAATCATTTTGATGGGAATAAAACATTCCGGAAAATCAACGCAGGGACGGCTGCTTGCAGAACATTTTGGCTGCCCTTTTTTTGATGTTGACGATGAAATAACAAAAGTTTTTGGAAAAACACCACGGGAAATTTATTCAGAAAAAGGACCGGCGGCTTTTATGTCCGCGGAAGAAGAAATCTGTAAAAAACTTGAATCTGAATGTGGCGGAAAACTTGTAATAATCTCAACAGGAGGAGGAATCTGCGACAATGCGCCCGCACTGAACAGACTGCGTCCTCTTGGAGCCTTCGTTTATATCGATGTTGACGAAAAAACCGCCTGCGACAGAATTTTAAAGAAAGTTACAAAATTTTCTGACGGAACGTGGAAAAATCTTCCGGCGTACATCGCAAAACAGAATCCCGCCGACGAGGCCGAAATCCGCAAAATCTTTCATAATTTTTATGAACAGCGTACAAAAACCTACAGGCAGATTGCAGACATAACCATCTCCGCCGCGGAAGAATCCAAGACGGAAAACACAAAAAAAATTCTTGGCGTGCTGGAATAAAAAAAAACGGACGGCAAATAAACCTCTGCCGTCCGCATAAAATACAGTAAAATTTAACTTTAGTTTCCGCAGTTGCAGTCGCCGCTTCCGCAGCCGCCGGAACAATCACCGGAACATCCACCGCCGCAACCGCCGCAGTTTCCACCGCAGCCAGAAAGCCCCGCAAGCTCCTCTTCTGTCGCCTCGCGGACATCTTTTATATCAATGTCAAAAGTAAGCTGCTTTCCTGCAAGCTCGTGGTTTGCGTCAACAGTCACTGTGTCATCAGAAATTTTTGTCACACGCACAAGGCAAACCTGGCCATCCTCCGTGCTTGCCTGAAATTTCATTCCAATCTCAAGCGGGGAATCCGCCTCAAACTGATTTCTTGGAACTTCAACAACCATCTTGTCGTTATACGCGCCGTACGCTTCTTCCGGCTCAATAACAGCCTTGAATTTTAAACCAGGCTCTTTTCCTTCAAGCATTGCCTCAAGCCCCGGAATCAACTGGCCGTTTCCGTGGATATACTGAAGCGCAGAATCACCGGAAGAATCCAGCTGATTTCCCTCAGCATCAAAAAGTGTATATGCAATTGAAACAACCGCGTCTTTTTTAATTTTCATCTTTTCCGCCTTCTTAAAAACCTTCGCCAAAACCGTTTTCCGCAAGCTCCGGATTTGCGTTGTCCTGAACAACTTCTGTAATTTCTGGAACTGCATCAACAATATATCGTTCAACACCCATTTTCAATGTCATTGTAGCCATAGGGCAGCTGCCACAAGCCCCATGAAGGTTCAGATGAACCCGGTTCTGGTCATCAATGCAGACAAATTCCATATCTCCACCATCAGCCTGAAGCTGCGGACGGAACATATCAATCGCCTCTTTTACGCGGTCAACAATATCTAAATCAGCCATAATTTTTCCTTTTTACAAATATACAGATTTTCAGGTTTAAAGGCGAGTTTTTTCAACTTCATCGTGGACTTTCTGCAGAATTTCCATTATTCCGTCAATTGTCTTCTGTTTCGGGTCTGGTTCATCCGCCGGAAGCGAATTCAGAACAGAATTACGGTATTCCTTGCAGTCCATCATCGGATGCGCCGTAAGCAGAACCTTATCTTTTGTAACAAGATCCGCCAGCATATCGTCTGATTTTTCAGGATTGATTCTAAGGCAATTTCCGTTTATCGCAACAGGAAGAACAACATCAAAAAGGCGAAGATAACTGTCGATTTCGCGCAGACCTTTTTTTGTTTCAGGGTGTCCAGGACGGTAACGTGTTCCAGACGGAAATACAAGGACAATCTGACCACGTTTTTTGCAGTCATCCATCGCACGCATGGCCGCAAGATTTATAGTCCTTGCCTTTTTTTCCTCAGCCTTTTTTTCCTCTTCGGTTTCATTTGAATTTTCAACTTTATCCAGTGAGCGTGTCGGATAAATTACAACGCGGGTAAAACCTTCAGTCCATATACGGACAGCGGGGCTTGCCTCGTTCAGCTTCATTCCGGCAACAGCCACAATCCTTTCTGAAAAATCTTTTGACCAGTCCTCGCCGTATTCCTTTAAAAGATAAATTATCGCCGGCAAATCAAGGTTTGTGTAATGCTCCATAAGGATAAGCCCACGCTTTCCTTCTTTTGCGACAGCATTGTAAAACGCCTTAAAATTTTCAACATTTCCAAGTCCCGACCCCGGAAGAAAATTCTCGCGCAGAATCATTTCCATATATTTTGTCAGATCTTTGTTAGCTTCCTGATAAACATTCGTATTGTCAATTTTTGCAGGTGCCTTTGAAAGTTGCATCATCTCCGCAAAATATTTTCCATAAACGGCCTTCAACGTCTGATCCATATTTACTCCATATTTTTTTAAGCGTTCTATTATTCTAACTCTGCAATATTTTACTGTCAATTAATCAATTTTTTTTGTACAATAAAACCATGCAAATTGAACACCTGATTTTCGACATGGATAATACTCTTTACACAGCAAACAGCGCGATGGATACAGGAATCTCACAAAGAATGATGGAATGTGTGATGGATTTTTTTCATTGCTCGTATGAAGAAGCCGTGGAAATCCGGAAAAAAAGGGTAAGGAATTTTTCCACAACACTTGAATGGCTCCGGAGCGAAGGTCTTACAGATGTTGAAGGATTTTTTAGGCACGTCCATCCGGAAAACGAGGCGGACGAACTGGAAGAAGACCCGGATTTGCGTCCGTTTTTGCAGTCAATCGCAATTCCAAAAATAATCTGCACAAACGCGCCACGTGAACACGCTGAAAGAGTTCTGAACAAACTGAACGTAAAAGACTTGTTTTCAGAAATCTGCGACATACGGGATTTTAATTTTCTTGGAAAACCATATTCTTCAGCCTTTAAAAAAGCAATGCAGAAAGCGGGCGGCACAGTTGAAAATTCAATTTTTATAGATGATATGCTAAAATACACAGACGGATGGGAATCCCTTGGCGGAACCGCAATTCTTGTAGGAAACAAGAACGGACATCATCTTAATCCAGAGGCGGCGGCCGCAAAGAACACTGAAAAACCAGAGCATCCGGGAAAAACATTAAAGATTGAATCAATCTACAAACTGCCGGAAGCATTAAGACTGATTCAGGCTGAATCCTGAGCAGCTCAACCGAACGCCTTAAAACTTCAGAAAAAAAATTATCGTTTCCGCTTAAAGAATGAAACTATTGCGCGCCAAAGTCTTTTTAGAAAAAGCGCGACTCTCCGCCAGAAACTAGGATTTCTAAGTTTTTCAAGCCGTTTGTAGCCTTCCAGAAGCTCTTCTTTTGTAAATTCCTTGCGCTGGTTGTTTTCTTCCAGCTCCATCTCAAGCTCTTCAACTTCAGTAAGGTTATTCTGAATCACCGCATTAATATTTGTCCAGCCTAACTGTTTTGCCGCCTGCAGCCTACGTTCCCCCGCAATCAGCTCATATTTGTTGTTAAGTGTAATAGGATTTAAAAGACCGTACGTCCTTAAACTGTTTTTTAAGGCTTCCAAATCACCCAAATCGCGGCGCACACGTTTTTTTATCTTAATATCATTAATATTTACAAGCATTAAACCCTATTCCATAAGATAATTATAATCAGGCAGAACATCCGGCTTCTTTTCTTCTTTTGCAGGCTGAATTCCGCCACCCTGATTCAACTTTACATCACCACCATTTAAAAAGTCAAGGTTTAACTGCAACGGAGAAACATCAAAATCAACAGTTCTGCGCTGCCCAGACTGATACATCTCATTTTTAAGGCGACCAATGCTGATTGCCGAGGCTCTTGCCGCGCGTCCGCCGTGAACAGGACAAATCTCTGTCGGCTGAGTTCCAGACAAGAACCACAAAGTTTTTGTGTGGCTTCCACATTCCGCGGTAGGAATCTTTCCGCTTGCAGAACAAACTGTCGCCTGGAAAACACCTTCAACAGGCTTCTGAAAATCCTTTGCAGGAAGCCCGCGGTGAATCTCGCGCATATAATCACCCCATGCAAATCCCGCAAGAGTCGCGCCGGTAATCTTTAATCCAAGCGACTGCCCCGGTTTATCAAATCCAAACCAGAATGCAGAAGTATTGTACGGCGTAAAACCAACTGTCCATGCGTCTGCCCAGTTCTGCGTTGTACCAGTTTTTCCGCCTGCCGCAATTGAATAACGCTTTCCGTTTTCGTCCTTAAAATCAAATTTCCAGCCCTGAACGCTCAAAGTTCCAGGACCGCTTACAGTCTCCTGAAGCATTTTTTCCATAACAAATGCGGTCTGCGGCGAAATAAGCTGGTAAGCCTCGCCTTTTGCCTGCTGCGCCTCGCGGATTTCGCGCTCCGGATTAAGAATCACATTTCCGTTCCTGTCCTCAACAGTCCTGATTGCCATCGGAGTAACTTCTTTTCCGCTTGAGGCAATAACAGAAAAAGCACGGGCCATCTCAACCGGCCTTACAGAGCAGACACCCAGTCCAATCGGGTAGCCCGGAACAAACGCACGGCTTGGAAGCTCCTCTTTTGAAATACCCAAAAGCGAAACAGCCCTGTTAATCGCCGCATCAAAACCGATTCCGTCAAGAACTTTTAGCGAAGGAACGTTCATCGAACGGCACAAAGCGTACCAGACAAGGACATCACCGTCCCATTCACCCTTAAAATTAAGAGGAATGTACGGTTTTCCGTCCGCAGTATGGAAAACAACCGGCGTGTCAGAAATCGGTGTCGCCGGCGTAAATTTCTTTGAATCAATCGCCTCGGTGTAATACAAAGGCTTGAACGTTGAACCCGGCTGAACACGCGCCTGGATTGCGCGGATAAACTGGTTTTCCTGGTCAAATTTTGAACCGCCCACAAGCGCCGTAATGTAGCCGGTCGTATTTTCAAGGGAAATCATAGTTCCCTCAATTGTTGTCTTCTCACTTTCCTTTTTTGCGGCCGCATTCGCGCGGTTTATGACACCGATCTTTAAATTGTCAATTCCAGTCATCATTGAAACAACATCAAGAACAGGATTTATCCTGTTTGTATACGCGGCATTCGCTATAACCTCTGAACGCTGCTCGCTTACCTTTATTGCAGGAAGATTGAACATAAGCGAAATCAGTTCCGTCATCGGAATATACGTGCTGAACGCGACATTTGAACGGGAACTGTGCTCAAGCTGATAACGGCGGTTCGCCTCCGGAATATACCTGTCCATAACCTTCTGCGCCGCGGCCTGATGCTTTAAATTCAATGTGGTGTTTACAGTAAAACCGCTTGTGTAAATGCTCTGTGAACCGTAAATAAGGTTTCCAAGCTCACGGCGGACATACTCGCTGAACCAAGGAGCCTTGTCATCACGCATAAGATAAGCCGAAGAGCTGGTTCTTGTGTAGTCAAAATTGCTCCAGAAAACATCAAAAGAATCCTGAGCCTCTTCCTCGCTGATATAATTCAGTTTTACCATGCTCGCAAGAACATCACGCTGCCTGTCCATAGCACGGTTCGGATGGTCAAAAGGATTATAAAAAGCCGGGTTTGAAAGCTGAATAACAAGAATCGCCGCCTCCGCCGGAGTAATCTCTTCCGCAGAATGACCAAAATAATACTTAGAGGCAGCGTTTACGCCGTAAGTTCCACCGCCAAAATAAATTTTATTCAGATAAAGCTCAAGAATTTCATCCTTTGAATAGCGGCGTTCCATCTGAATCGCCCACCAAAGCTCCTTGATTTTTCGCATTATGGACATTTCCGTTCTGTCGCAGTAAAGAGTTCCCGCAATCTGCTGCGTCAAAGTTGAACCGCCACCAAGAGAACGCCCTGTAAGCTGCCCGACAACCGCACGAAGAATCGCCTTAAAACTAAAGCCATGATGTTTATAGAAAATTCTATCCTCGCGGGTCAAAAGCGCATCTATCATATGCGACGGCAATTTATTCAGACTGATAATCTCGCGTTTTTCATCAGAAGAAAATTCCGTTATAAGCTCGCCGTTTATGTCCAGAAGCTTAGTCGGAAGCGCCGTGTCAAACGAAGAAATATATTCAGAATTCTTGATATTTTTAGTTTCTGCAAGACCGTAACCTAAAAGACAGCCTATAAAAATCGAAGCAAAAAATAAAACGCCCACCCAAAAATAAGTAGACTTACGGATTGTTGTCATTCCTATATTGTAAAAAAATAGATTTGTTTCGTCAATTCAAGAGCAGGGGCAAGAAAAAACTCCAAGGAAAAAAAAGCAGAATAACTCTTTGGGCAGTCCGGCACAAGCATACGCTTGCACCGTCGGGCTTTGCGCCGTTCCGCTGTTCGCTCCAGCCTCCTCGTCTTCGCCTGCGGTGGCCGCCTACGGCGCGGCTACACTCCCTACTGCGGCAGTTTTTGCCGTTATGGCCGCAAACATCCTGTTAAATAAAAAAAGACTTCTGAAAAACCAGAAGCCTTTTCCGGCTGCTGCAGGTTTTGAACCTGCGACACATGGATTAACAGTCCATTGCTCT
>CAVGBY010000096.1:0-7605 GCA_963627355.1 uncultured Prevotella sp.
GATCCAGAAAGAAGAATGGAATGGTTTTGCAGGTCGTTTGTGGAAAGAAGAAGTAAACGTTCGTGACTTCATTCAGAACAACTACGCCCCTTATGACGGAGATAACAAATTCCTTGCAGGTCCTACATCAGCAACAAAAAAATTGTTTGATGAACTTCAGAAGCTTCAGAAAGAAGAACACAACAAAAAGTCTATCGGTTTGGACGGAAAAGAAAGAACTGGTGTTCTTGATATGGATACTGACATTGTTACAGGTCTTACATCCCACAAACCTGGATATATCTGCCCGGAAGGAAAAGAACTTGAACAGGTTGTAGGTCTTCAGACTGATAAGCCTTTAAAAAGAGCCTTTATGCCTTATGGTGGAATTAAAATGGCTGAACAGTCTTGCGAAATGTACGGATACAAGGTAAATCCTGAACTTCACAAGATTTTTACTGAATATCATAAAACTCACAACCAGGGTGTATTTGATGTTTATACACCGGAGCACAGAGCGGTTCGTTCTGCGCATATTTTGACTGGTTTGCCTGATACTTACGGCCGTGGACGTATCGTTGGTGACTACCGCCGCGTTGCGCTTTATGGTATTGATTATCTTATCCAGGAAAAACAGAATGACTTTGCCAACATCGGCGACGGAACAATGACAGAAGAAGTTGTTCGCCTCCGCGAGGAAGTTTCTGATCAGATTAAGGCTTTGAAAGGCTTGAAGGAAATGGCCGCAAGTTATGGTTTTGATATTTCTAAACCGGCAAAGACAGCCAAAGAGGCTTTCCAGTGGCTTTATTTCGGTTATCTTGGCGCTGTAAAGACACAGAACGGCGCGGCTATGTCTGTAGGCCGTGTTTCTACATTCCTTGACATTTATATCGAACGTGATCTTAAGAACGGAACTATTACAGAAGAGCAGGCTCAGGAACTTGTTGACCATATGGTTATGAAGTTCCGCATGGTTCGTTTTGCCCGCATTGAATCTTACAACCAGCTTTTCTCTGGTGACCCTATTTGGGCTACTCTTGAAGTTGGCGGTCTTGGACAGGATGGACGTTCAATGGTTACAAAGAACGACTTCCGCTTCCTTCATACATTGGAAAACATGGGACCTTCTCCAGAGCCGAATATGACTGTTTTGTACTCAAAAAGACTTCCGGAGAACTTCCGCAGATATGCCGCAAAGATTTCTATCGACACATCTTCTATCCAGTATGAAAATGATGATGTTATGCGTCCTGTCTGGGGCGATGACTATTCAATCTGCTGTTGTGTTTCTGCAACTCAGACTGGTAAGGAAATGCAGTTCTTTGGTGCCCGCGCTAACCTTGCAAAGGCTTTGCTCTACGCATTCAACGGCGGTATTGATGAAGGCTTGAAAAAGGGAATGCAGGTTGGTCCGGAATATGCTCCAATTACAGCCGATGTAATCGATGCTTCAAATTATGATGAAGTTCTCCGCAAGTATAAGGCTATGCTTGAATGGCTTGCCGGCATTTATGTAAATGTCTTGAATGCAATTCATTATATGCACGACAAATATTACTATGAGGCAGAAGAGCTTGCCCTTGAAGATACTGAAATCAAGAGAACATTCGCTACTGGTATCGCAGGATTCTCTCATGTAGTAGATTCACTTTCTGCAATGAAATATGCTAAAGTCCATGTAAACCGTGAAAAGGTAGATGTAAAGGACAAGGCTGGAAACGTAATCAAGACTGTAACTCTTGTAAAAGACTTTACAGTTGAGGGCGACTTCCCTCGCTATGGTCAGGATGATGACCGTGCAGACGACATTGCAGTTGATCTTTTGAAGTCATTTATGGCAATGATTAAAAAGCACCCTACATACCGCAATGCTGAGCCAACAACTTCTATCCTTACAATCACCTCAAACGTTGTGTACGGAAAGGCTACTGGCGCTCTTCCAAATGGACGTCCTGCAGGCGCTCCGTTCTCACCGGGAGCAAACCCATCTTACGGTGCAGAAACAAAAGGTCTTATCAAGTCTTTGAACTCTGTTGCTAAACTTCCTTATGAGTACGCTTTGGACGGTATTTCTAATACTCAGACAATCAATCCTAGCGCTCTTGGACACAACGAGGACGAAAGAATTGAAAACCTTGTAAACGTTCTTGACGGATACTTTGATGTTGGTCCGGAATCAGGACACGCTGGTGCCCACCACTTGAACGTAAACGTATTTGGCGTTGAAAAATTAAAGGATTGCCAGGCTCACCCGGAAAAACCTGAATATGCAAACTTTACAGTTCGTGTTTCTGGTTATGCTGTACGCTTTATCAACCTTACAAAGGAACAGCAGGACGACGTTATCGCTCGTACTTGCCACGCTTCCCTTTAGTCGTAGGTTCAAAGATTCTTCAATCTTTTGATTAAGATAAACGCCTCTTGTGTTAAGCAGGAGGCGTTTTTGTTGAATTCTGCTTTTTTTGTTTGTATTTTCTAGTAAGATATAACTCTTATTGAGATTTTTTGGAGTTTTTATGCAAGGTTATGTTCATCAGTTGGAAAGTTTTGGATGTGCGGACGGGCCTGGTTCAAGGTTTATAATATTTTTTAGCGGATGCCCAATGCGGTGCAAATTCTGCCACAACCCTGACACATGGGACATGAAAAAAGGCGGAACATTGTGGACTGCCGAGGATTTGCTGAAAGAAGCCCTTTCATGCCGCGCGTATTGGGGCAAAAAAGGCGGAATAACTGTGAGCGGGGGCGAGCCTCTTTCCCAGATTGATTTTTTGCTTGAACTTTTTACGCTTGCAAAGGAAAAAAACGTTAATACCTGCATTGATACATCCGGAGCGCCGTTCACGCGGGAAGGAAAATGGTTTGAGACTTTCCAGAAACTTATGGATGTTACAGATTTGCTTTTGATGGATATAAAGCACATAAACGAAGAAGAACACGTTAAGCTTACAGGTCATACAGGCAAAAACATAAAGGATATGTTCTATTATCTTGATGAAATTAAAAAGCCTATTTGGATTCGCCATGTTTTAACACCGGGAATCACAGACAACGATGAATATTTAAAGGAAACCCGTGATTTTATACGCACTTTGCACAACGTAAAGCGCGTCGAGATTCTGCCTTACCATGGTCTAGGGGCGATGAAATACAAGGATTTGGGAATCGATTACGTCTTAAAGGATACGCAAAGTCCTTCAGAAGAGAGAGTAAAGAATGCGCGGGAAATTCTTGAATGCGAAAAGTATGATGGCTGGAAGAGTTAGACATTCGCTTTTCAATAAAAAAATCACAGCTTGAAAAATTTTTCGGCATTTTTCCACATTATATTTTCAAAAGATGATGCCGGAATTCTTTTTTCAAGCTCGTTAAAATAATCCTGATACATCGAACGCTGTCCGGCTCTGTTTTTTGCGTAAGTGTCAACTCCGTCAATAGGCATATCAGAACCGAATAAAAGTTTTTCGCTTCCGGCTTTTTTTACAAATTTTATGACATTTTCAAAAGGAACCCACGCTGTGTCGCCAAAAAGATTCGGAAGTTTTGCGCATAAGTCAATCGCCTCGGCATTGTCTGTTCCAAGCCCTAGGTGCGCCATTACGAATTTTGTGTACGGATGTTTCTTTGCCACATTGTAAACTTTCCTACATTCTGAAAAAACGTCATTTGCGGTGTGGATTATAACAGGAAGTTCCAGAAGCTCCGCAAGCTCGATATAAGGTTCAACCTGCGGACTGTCAAAAGAAAGCGCGGAATAAAACGGATGAATTTTTATGGCCTTTACAAACTGCGGATGAATTTTTAAAAGATACTCAAGTTCAGAGGAAGGCTGCTCAAGATGCGGCTTTACCCAGATTGCCGCGGAAATCATTTCTGGATTTGTTTTTGCAAAATCGATTGTCTCTTTTGCCGCCTGAAGCATAGAAACCTGCTCATTTTCAGGAATCAGATTATGCTCAGCGTCAAATTCCACCGCAGAAACGTTGGATACAACCGCCCGGCTGATATTGTATTTTTCCATCGCGGTAAGAACATCTTTCTGGGGTAAGCAAAAACCAAGGCTTTTTCCAAAGTGAACGTGTGAATCAATAATCATTTTTAGTCCTTTTATTTAGAGTGCTCATTATTATAGCATTGTTTTTGTGTTTTCAATATAATAAATGCAATCTAAAAAAAAAGTAAATTTTCTCATTGATTTTTGTGGGGGTCTTATGGCAGATATGAAAGTAGAAATTCTGGACAGCACTTTACGCGATGGAGCGCAGGGAGAAGGCATTAGTTTTTCAGTTCAGGATAAAATTCACATTTGTCAGGCTCTTGATGAGCTTGGAATAACCTTGATTGAGGCTGGAAATCCTGGCTCAAATCCAAAGGACATGGAATTCTTCCAGGAAATGAAAAAAATCCAGCTGAAAACTTCAAAGCTTGCGGCGTTCGGTTCAACACGCCGGAAAGACATAAAATGCGCGGAAGACGTGAACCTTCAGAGTTTGCTTGCGGCAGGAACTGAATGGGTTGTTATTTTTGGAAAAAGCTGGACTTTTCAGGTTACGGACATTATAAAAACTACGCTTGAGGAAAATCTTGCAATGATTCGCGATACCTGCGCTTTTTTAAGGGAGCAGGGAAAGCACGTTGTCTATGATGCGGAGCATTTTTTCACAGGTTTTCAGGATAACCCGGAGTATGCGTTAAAATCATTGGAAGCCGCTGTTGAAGGCGGTGCGGAAACTTTGGCTTTGTGTGAAACTAAGGGTGGCTGTATGCTAAAAGACTGTGAAAAAGCAGTAAAGTCCGCTGTAGAAAGAGTCGGAAACCGCGCGAAAGTCGGAATCCATACACATAATGACTGTGGACTTGCGGTCGCAAACAGTCTGATTGCCGTTGAGTCAGGCGCGCGTCATGTCCAGGGAACCTTCCTTGGCTTTGGCGAACGGACCGGAAACGCAAACCTTAGCTGTATAATTCCGGATTTGCAGTTAAAACTCGGCTATAAATGTATTGAAGAAGAAAATATGAAAAATCTTACCTCAATCGCGAAACGCATTGCCGAAATTACAAATATTGCGCTGAACCCGCAGCTCCCGTTCGTTGGCGGAGCGGCATTCAGCCACAAGGCCGGAATGCACATTGATGCGGTTCTAAAAAATCCGGAGGCATACGAGCACATTTCACCGGAACTGGTTGGAAACGAACGTGTCTTCCTTATGAGTGAAGTTGCCGGACGAGCGACAATCATCGAGAAAATTCAGAAAATCGATCCTTCAATCACAAAATCATCCCCGCAGGTTGCAGAACTTGTTGCAAAAATGAAGGAGCTTGAATTTGAGGGCTATCAGTTTGAGGGCGCGGACGGTTCATTTGAACTTCTTGCCAGGAAAGTCATCGGCCGCTACAAGCCGTTTTTTACGCTGCATTATTATCAGACGAACGGCGTTAATCCTCGTCCGGAAGAAGGCGTCTGTGCCTGCGCGCAGATTAAAGTTGAAGTTGAAGGCCAGATTGAAGTTACAGCCGGGGAAGGCGATGGTCCTGTAAATGCTCTGGATATTGCCCTTAGAAAAGCGTTAAGCCGCTTCTATCCTGCTGTAAACCAGATCAGGCTTACAGACTATAAAGTTCGTGTTCTGGACGGAAAAAGCGCGACCGCGTCAAAAGTCCGCGTTCTGATAGAATCAAGCGACGGAAAAAGCACATGGACAACGGTAGGTGTAAGCTGCGACGTTATGGAAGCCAGTTGGCTTGCGCTCTGCGATTCTTTTGAATACAAGCTTATCAATGATATTGAAAAACATCTTGGAAGATAATCAAGGTAGGGAATAGGCAATATGAATATCCGGCTTGCGGCAGAAGAAGACGCTGTCTTTTTGCTTGAAATTTATGCGCCTTATGTAAAAGAAACAGCAATCACCTTTGAATATGAAGTTCCAACGCTGGAAGAATTCCGTTCAAGGATTGCCGCGACGCTAAAAAATTATCCGTATTACGTTGCGGAACAGGACGGAAAAATCGCGGGTTACGCCTACGCAAGCGCCTTTAAGGAACGCAGTGCATACGACTGGGCGGTGGAAACTTCAATCTACGTCCAAAAAAATCTTCGCCGCTCAAGAATCGGTTCTGCGCTTTTGGACCGGCTTGAGTCAACTCTTGCGGAACAGAATATTTTGAACGCAAACGCCTGCATCGCCCAGACAGACGAGCCAGACGGGCATCTTACAAACGCAAGCATATATTTCCACGAAAAAAAAGGCTACCGCATGGTCGGAAAATTCCACGGCTGCGGATATAAATTCAACCGCTGGTACAATATGGTCTGGATGGAAAAAATGCTTGGCGAACACAAAAAAAATCAGCCGCCGTTCATACCATTTTCAAAACTGGAGAAATAAATGCCGTTCACCGAAAATCCCCAGAAAAGCACAAAACGCTGCTTTGCGATAATCGAAAAGGAATGTATTCTTCACTCGGACGGCTCGGAGCTTGATTTTAACGATTTGCTGGATTTTAAGCGCCGCTACCCAAATGCGGATTTTATAGAAGAAACTCAAAAAAATAAGGAAGGCGGGCAACCGCCTTACGCCTCAAACTCAACATCCGTTTCGTTTTCGTCTATCCACCGTGCGGGGGCTGCCGCCCCCGCAACGCCCCCGCTTGAATTCTGCGCAATTTCTATTCCTTCAAAAGAGCTTATTACCGCAGAATATTCATTCCAGACGCTCCGCCAGTATTTTGCCGCAAATGAGGAAATAAAAAGCGCGCCGCTGTTCCGGGCAAAGCACATTCTGGACTGGCGGAAAAACACAAAATTCTGCTCCGGCTGCGGTCAAAAGCTGCAGAGCCACAAGGAGTTTTCTGCGTTGGAATGTCCGCGCTGCAAAAAAATATATTTTCCGCGCATAGAACCTTGCGTAATAATTGCAGTCCGCAATAAAGAAGGAAAAGTTCTTTTGGCGCACCACACGTACAGAAACACTTCAATGCACGCCTGCATTGCAGGATTTATAGAAGCCGGGGAATCCGCCGAGCAAGCCTGCCACCGCGAAGTCTTTGAAGAAACCGGCCTGCTGATAAAAAATCTCGTTTACAAAGGAAGCCAAAGCTGGCCGTTCCCGGACCAGTTAATGCTGGGCTTTACCGCAGACTACAAAAGCGGCGAGCTAAAACTCCAGAAAGACGAGCTCTCCGACGCCGCCTGGTTCGACCCCGAAACCTGCCCCGACAGCCCCCCTCCCGGCTCAATCGCATATAAGCTGATTCATGGTTTGTTGTAAAATGTTTTATTGTCTATTTTTTTTATATAGACATAGTTTATAAAAAAATGTTATATTCGCCAAAAACCGAGGGAGAAAGTTTATGTCTAAATATAAAATTTTCGTTTTGCTATCATTGTTTCCATTGTTTTGGAGTTGCTCGTTCAGTTATCAAGAAATACATGATGGGAATTTAACAGATATATCTGCTAGATTGACATATGACAAGATTTCTAGAATGCCATTTATGGGTGGTTCATACTGCTTATTCACATGAACATTTTTCTGTTTCAAATTTAATAAATTTAGGTATAAAACATAGTTCAAAAGATGGTTTTTATCAATATTCAATTTTAGAAAATCAGCCTGTTTC
>CAVGBY010000097.1:0-2190 GCA_963627355.1 uncultured Prevotella sp.
TATAAATACAGCCTGGGAATTTATTATCAGATTTTTGGACGATAATTTTATTCAATATTTGAATGATATTGGACGTACAAAATGGGCAAATTATATTCAGGCTAGAAAAAAAATTACAGAAAACATTAAGGAAACAACGATATGGCAATAGACTACAAATCTCTTCCTGTTTATGAACAAAAAGAACGGATTCTTTCCGCATTAAAAGACAATCAGGTTATAATAGTGCAAAGTCCGACCGGCTCAGGAAAAACAACACAGCTTCCTGTTATTCTGCACGAGGCAGGATACGATGCGGCAGGAATGATTGCGGTTACCCAGCCAAGGCGAATCGCCGCATTAAGCGTAAGCGAATTTATCGCAAAACAGCTTGGAACAACATATCCGGGGCTAGTCGGCTACAAGATGCGCTTTGAAGACAAAACCGACACAACCACAAAAATCAAGATTATGACGGACGGAATTCTTCTGCAGGAAATGAAACTTGATCCGTGGCTCAGCAAATATTCAGTAATCATGGTTGATGAGGCGCACGAGCGCAGCCTGAATATTGATTTTGTACTGGGACTTTTAAAACGCGTGCTGGAAGAACGAAAAGAATTCAAGGTTATTGTAAGCTCGGCAACAATAAACGCGCAGTCGTTCAGCAAATATTTTGGCGGCTGCCCGATTGTGACAATTGAAACCCAGACATTCCCGGTGACAATGGTTTACGACCCGCCAGCAATAGCCGCAAGCACCATAAGCGAAACGGCAAGCACCGCGCTTCTTACAAAAATCTGCTCGACAGTTGAAAGAATTTTGGCAAACGACGATGACGGCGGAATTCTTATATTTCTTCCCGGTGAAAAAATCATAAAAAACTGCATGACAATGCTAGACAAATCGTATTTTGCAAAAAAAATCCATACTTTGCCGCTTTACGGCAGACTTTCAAAGGAAGACCAGGAGCGTGTTTTTTTACCGGCGCCAAAAGGAAAGAAAAAGGTAATAATTTCAACAAATATTGCGGAAACTTCCGTAACGATTTCTGACATAACTTATGTCATTGACTCGGGCTTGTCAAAACTGAATTTCTATAATCCTCACACTTTTACTTCTAGTCTGGTTGAAACGCAGGTAAGCAAGGCAAGCTGCAATCAGCGCAGAGGACGGGCCGGACGAACCCAGCCGGGAACTTGCTACAGGCTTTATCCTAAAAAAGATTTTGAAACCCGTCCGATGTACACAACGGAAGAAATTTACCGGACAGATTTAAGCGAAGTTATCCTTCAGATGGCAGATTTGGGAATAACTGATTTTACAGGCTTTGACTTTATTTCTCCGCCTGGCACAGAAAATATCCACGGCGCGGTTGAAACTTTAAATATGCTCGGGGCTTTGGATGCGGACAATTCGCTTTCTTCTATTGGAAAACTTATGGTCGCTTTTCCGGTTGAGCCAAGAATCAGCAGAATTATAGTTGAATCGATTATGCATTACCCGAACGTTCTTGAAGAAATTCTGGTCGCGGCATCGTTTCTTAGCACAAACAGTCCATTCATGCTTCCTCCTGGGGAAGAAATGGAAGCCCGCCGCGCGCACCATGCGTTCCGCGATGTTCAAGGTGATTTTGTAAGCTACCTGAATCTTTTTAATGCCTGGCTAAAGTGCGACGATAACGAAAAAAAAGAAAAATTCTGCAAAAAAAATTATCTTGATGAACGGATTATGCGCGAAATTGAAAATATTGACGTGCAGCTGAAGGATATAATCTTTCATCTTAACATTCCGGTTCTTTCCGGCGGAAACAGGTCAGATTATCTTGCCTGCATTGGCTGCGGAATGATTCAGTTTGTCTGCATACGGAAAAAACGCGAATGTTACCAGTCTCTTACGGCAGACAACATTTTTATTCATCCGGGTTCAGTTATGTTCAAGCAGGATCCGCTTTATATTGTTGCAGGCGAAATTGTAAGAACCAGCAAAATGTATGCGATGAGCGTTTCTCCGCTTACAAAATCAATTCTGGCGCAGATTTCTCCAGACCTCTTAAAGCGGCTTGAAAACATACGCTCAAAAAAGACGCTTGAAATTCAGGCGGACGAATACGAGCAGCATATTTCAAAAAAGCAGCGTGAACGCGAAAACAAAAAATCAGAAGAAAAACTTGAGAACACAGTAAGTTTTGGCGGCGAAATTTTTACCGTA
>CAVGBY010000097.1:2200-7491 GCA_963627355.1 uncultured Prevotella sp.
CAGAAAAAAGCTGGAACCGCAAGATGAACGTGAATCTCTCTGAAGAAAATGCGGCCGAAAAAATTACCGAGGCGTGCCAAAATATACTAAGAGTTACCGTCGCAAAGCAAAAAAGCAAAGAATACGGCTTTATCTGCCTTTTTACAGACGGAAACGGAACGTTCTGGAACAAAGTTTCCCGCGGGCTTCAAACGGCCATAAACGAAAGCCTTTCTTCCTTGGAAACGCTTGCCGATGTTGAAAATGTCTTTACCGAAGAGCAAAAACAAAAAATCAACAAGGTTTACGGAATATTGAACGAACTTTCAAAATAACGCGGGCTATTTTGCGTCGGCAGAACTGTTTTCTCTCTCAGAATTTTTTGCCGGCGATTTTATTTCTTCTGTTTTGGAATCTGTATCTTTTTTTTCAAAATCCTCGTCTTCCATTCCAAGAAGTTTTCTGGCGCGTTTTCTGTTTGCAGAATTCTTTTTGTCTTCCGCAAGTGTCTTTACCGCCGACTTGACTGTTTCATATCGGCCTGCCTTGTACATATCAAGCCCTAAAGCCGCCAGCTGAGCGTCCTTTGACTGGACAAAAATAACCGCAACCTCGGCAAACGCTGGCTTCATATATTTTGACATGACCTTTCCAAGCGAATATTTTAATGATTTTCGAGCCGGATCGTCTGCAATTTTCTTTGCAAGCTCCGCAATTTCGTTTGTGCCGGCATTATTTCCGCTTTTTAAAAGCGCTTCCGCCGCCATCAGCTTTGCAGAATCAGGAACTTTTTTGTCTGTAATCTGTTTTACAAGAAAGTCATTTCCTTTTTGTGTGTCAAATTCCGCAATGACCGGATAACATTCTTTCTTTACAGAATTCTCTGAGTCATTTTTTGCCCGGTAAATAAGAAAATCCATCGCGTCTTTCATCTGCATTTCTTTTACAGCTTTTACAGCCTGAATTCTTACTTTTACATGGTCATCGCGTATTGCCTGGACAATTGTTGTCTTTGCTTTTTTTGAATCCGGAAAATTCTGAAGTCCTTTTATGCAATATTCCCTCATATTCGGGTCATCGGTCTCAAAAAGTTTTATCAGGACTGGAATCGCCTCGTCTTTTTTCATATTTCCAAGCGCTTCTGCCGCATACATACGAACAAAACTGTTTTCATCCTCATCCTGCGCAATTTTCATAACGGAATCAAAAGTTTCCACCGCATTCATCTGACCTAAAGTCCGCATAAGTGCCTGCCGCCGGGCAGTTTCAAGGTCATCACGCTCAAGGAATTTTGAAAGATATAAAGATTCTTTAGGACCGCCAGTTTTTCCAAGAGCAGAAAGCGCCGCCGTAAAATACTTTTCCTCATCCGCATCGATGAGTTTTACAAGCGCCGGTGCCGCAGCCTTGCATTTTACCTCAGAAACATAAGTCATACATTCCTGAACAAGAGAAAGCGGAGTGTCATAGGGGTCGTCAATAATTTCCACCGCATAAGATGAAAGGCAAGGGTCTTTCTGGCGTGCAAAATAGCCAAGAATTTTTTTGCGGACATCATTGCTTGCAGTTGACTGGAACAAATCGTACAAAGCGTCGCTGTAGCGGGGATCATCTTCCTCTACAATTTTATCCACAACGGAATTTATTTCAGAAGGAGTTCCGAACGAAAGTGTCATAGAATTTGTTTCGAATTCAGAACCATCCTCGTCTTTTTGCTGGACTTCCTTTAATTTTTCAGGGTCTGCCTTTTTCGGGCGCATCTCGGCAGGAATCTCAACCTGAATTGAAGCAATATCATCGCCATACTCGTCTATTTCTGGCTGATTTTCGGTACTTTCCGGATTTTTAGCATTTTCAGAGGCCAAAGAATTTTCAGAAGCGGCTGTTTCATCAGGCAAGAAAGATTCGCTGTTTTCCGCGGTTGTAGTTTTTTCAGAAAAATCAGCAGAATCTTCAGAAACTCCAGAAGAAACAGAAGAATTCTGCGCGCTTAAATCTTCATCCTCTGAAATTTCGTCAGAAACAGAAACTTCCGGTTCTTCTGTGATTTCCACAGCTTGCGCAGAAACAAAAATTCCGCCTGAAACAAATAAAAAAATCAACGCAAAAAAAATGTTCTTTGTAAAAGATTTTAAATTTATCACTGAATTTCTCCCCTCTTGTAGCGTTCCAGAAAATTCTTTTTATATTCTTCAAAACGGTCATTGTCAATTGCGACACGGATTTCTTCCATCATATTGTGCAGAAAATAAAGATTGTGGTAACTTGCAAGAATAGAGCTTAAAATTTCCTGCTCCTTAAAAAGATGTCTAAGATAAGCGCGGCTGTAAGTCCGGCAAACCTTGCAGTTACATTCTGAATCAATCGGTTTAAAATCATGCTTGTAGCGTTCCTGTTTTATGGAAAGCTGACCGTCATGCGTAAAATATGCGCCGTTCCGCGCGTTTCTTGTAGGCAAAACACAGTCGAACATATCAACTCCATCAGAAACCGCCTCAAGAATATATTCCGGAGTTCCAATTCCCATAACGTAAACAGGCTTTTCCTCCGGCAAAAACTGCATTGTATGCTTTAAAAAATCAGCAAAAACTTCAGAAGGCTCGCCAACGCTAAGTCCACCAATCGCAATCCCCGGCAAATCGAGGCTTGAAACAAATTCCGCGCTTTTTTTACGCAAATCCTCAAAGAAATTTCCCTGGACGATTGGAAACAGAACGCCTTTGTATCCGCTTTCCTGAGCCAGAAGCCACTGTTTTTTCGCACGTTCCGCCCATGCGCTTGTAACCTGCAGGGCGTGTTCAGCCTCTTTTCTGTCAACACCATAACCCGAGCAGACATCCAGCTGCATCTGAATGTCAGAGTTGAATTTCACCTGAGTTTCAACGACATTTTCCGGCGTAAAAAGATGATAACTTCCGTCAAGATGACTTTGAAATTTAACGCCCTCCGGATTGATTTTCCGCAAGGAAGAAAGGCTAAAAACCTGAAATCCACCGGAATCCGTAAGAAAATTCTTATTAAATTTTGAAAAACCGTGCAAACCGCCGGCTTCCTGTATCAAATCTGCGCCGGGACGCAAAAAAAGATGATATGTGTTCGCAAGAATTATCTCAAAACCGATTTCTTCAAGGTCGTCTTTTGTAATTGCCTTTACAGTCGCACTAGTGCCGACCGGCATAAAAACTGGAGTCCGAACAGTTCCATGTGGAAGCTCCAAGACCCCATTTCGTGCATGACCGTCTTTACTTTTGTGCAGAACATTAAAAATCTTCATAAAAACCTCAAAAAAAATATCATTTATAAATCAATTTACAAAAAAAACTTCAATCTAAGTACGCGCGTAATAAAGCAGAACAATGCTTATCACTATAAAAAGAAAAACCGGAAACCATGCGCCCATAAACGGAGAGATGTATCCACCGGCGGCAAGAATCATTGTAATCATCTGCGTTACATAGAATAAAACAGCGGCGGCAACAGAAAGTGACAAACTTATCAGAAGAACATTTTTACGCGATTTTCCAGAAATTCCAATCGAAAGAAAAACAACGATAAAAACAACAGATGGAAAGGCAAATTTCTTGTAATATTCCGAAAGTTCCTCCTGATAAGGAAGCCCGGCTCTTTTTAAATGCTCAATATAATTTTTTGCCTGCTTTACGTTGACATCCTGAATATCCTTTACGTTGCTCTGAAAAACCTCGTAGCCTTCTGAAAGACGCTCTTTGTATTCATCCTTTACAGAATGGGAAACTGTCATAATCCCATCCTCATAATCGTATTCAAGGCTGTTTCCAAGTTTCCAGAGCGAAGAAGTTTCATCCCACATAGCATAATCGGAAAAAATAACCGCCTTAAGATTTTTTTCCTCATCCCTTAAAATAACATAAAGATTAGAAAGTCTTTTTGAGGCGCTTTCGTAATGTCTGGCCTTATAAATAATCAATCCGCCTTCTGAAATTACAACAATATTGGACTTGTTCAGGGATTTTTCCTTATGAAGAAGAGAATTCTGCAGTTCATTCTTTTCCGCAAGAGTCGGAACAACCACAAAATTTTCAAAAAGAAACAGAACAACGCTCATTATAATAGAAAAAATCAGCAGAGGATAAACAAAATGAATCAACGAAACTCCAGAAGAAAAAATCGCCGTAAGCTCATTGTTGGCATAAAGGTCGCTCAAGGTATACGCAACAGCAAAAAGAATTCCAAGCGGCATTGCGTACCAGACAGTTTTTGGCAAATACAAAAGAATAACCCGCGCGACATCAACTGCGGCGGCATTATTTTGAATATAACTCGTAAGGTTCATAAGAAGATCCACCAGAATCAGAACCGGCGAAAAAAAACCGAGAGAACCTAAAAAAACCGGAATAAACCGCTGAAACAAATACAGATGTAATTTCATTTTCGTTTTAACGCAATATAAAGAGTCAGTCCTACAGCTCCAATCAGAACATCAGGAAACCACATTGCAAGAACCGCATTGATTCCGATTCTAAGCGAGAACATCTGCCCCAAAATAGTCATTGCCCAATAAAGAACACTTATAACAAGCCCAAAAATCAGGCAGATAGTCTGTCCGTTGTGCTTTCCAAAAATAAACGCCAAAGGAAGCGCCAGAACCGCAAAAAAGATTGAACAGAATGGATTTGAAAATTTCTTGTGGAATTCCATTTTGTAAGTGTTAAGGCGGTATTTGCTTGTGTTCGGATTAGCCTTCATCATTCGGATTTGCCGCCCCAAATCGTAGGAGGTCATCTCGCGTGGTCTTACCTTAAGGTTTGTGTCAAGCACCTGGGAATCCAGAATATTCAAAGTTGCCTTTGAAGAGCCTAAAATATCAAAATCTTCGCGTCTGCTTTTTTTTAGGGAAGCCACAACAGAATCATTCATGTTAAGCTGCAGAAGAACGCCATCCTGCTTTGAAGAAATCATTTCTGTAGCGCGGGCAGAAATAATCGTCTGAGTGTCAGAAGAACGCTCGTCAAAAAACACAAGGTCTGAAATTTTTGAATCCTTGACATTTCCAATAACAATTGTAAAATCGTCAAATGATTTTATTGAATTCGGCTCAATTATTACGCCCGGATTCGAATTAGTAATCTCATGCTTAAGCCTGTTGAATTTTATAGTTCCAATCGGCAAAAGATAATCGTTCACAAAAAACGAGGCAAGAGAAATCAGAATTCCAAGAATGACAACCGGAACTGCGATAAAAGAATATCCTAAACCCGAAGCCCTAAAAATCAGAACCTCATTGTCGCTCATAAGACGGCCAAGGCACATCAAAAAACCGACCAGAGTCGCAT
>CAVGBY010000098.1:0-7380 GCA_963627355.1 uncultured Prevotella sp.
CATTAACTGAATCAACCTCTGCGATCAACTGGTCGCGCGCGCCTTCAATAGTGAATTTTTTTTCATAAATCAAAAATTTCAAGCGCATAACAAGTTCCAGCTCACGTTGAGAATAAATCCGCCTTCCTCCAATATCTTTTTGCGGCGCAAATCCGGGAATAATTTCTTCCCAGTAACGCAAAACATGAGCTTTTACACCTGTAATTTCTTCAACTTGCCCGATTGAATACATTAATTATTGAATTCCCTGTCTTCCCACTTTTTCCGGCTGGCTTTCATTTCCAGTTGAACAGGAATTTTGTCAAATCCCAAATCCTGACGAATCCTGTTTTTTAGGTAAGTGACATAAGTTTCTGGAACAACTTCCGGCCGTGTTGCAAAAATTAAAAAATTCACCGGGTTTACACTTTTTTGAGTCATATAGCGAATTTTAAAATGCGCAGTCCGACTTGCCGGCGGCGGATACTTAAAAAGCCAATCCTTTAGAGCAAGATTCAAAGCCGTTGTAGGAATTTTATGGTTAAGCTGAGTGTAAAGTTCAATACATTCATTCAGCAATGCCTTGATTCCTGTTCCTTCCAGCGCAGAAAGCGTAAGAATCGGCGCAAATTCCATCTGCCCGAACATTATATTTATCCATTTTTTTGTATCTTTTATAACTTTTTTACTCTGGTCTTCCTTTAAGTCCCACTTGTTCAAGACAAAAATAATTCCACGGCCTCGCTCATAAGCAAGGCTACAGATTTTTTTGTCCTGCTCTGCAAGACCTTCCATCGCATCAATCATAAGAAACACAACATCGCAACGGTCCAGCGTTTTTATCGCACGGTTTACAGAATAATATTCAACATTCTCATGAACCTTAGACTTTCGTCTGATTCCAGCCGTATCCAGAACCTGGAATTTCTTTCCGCCATACTCAAAAACGCCTTCAACAGTGTCTCGGGTTGTTCCCGCATAATTTGAAACAATAGACGCATTTGAATGTGTCAATCTGTTAGAAAGCGTTGATTTTCCGGTATTTGGTTTTCCCATGATTGCAATCCGGATTAGCTCTTCCGCCGAAATTTCCTTTACTTTTGAAAAATCCAGCCGCGAAGTCAGATATTCCGCAAGTTCCGAAATATTATCACCATGCTGCGCAGAAATAAAAAACATTTTCTTAAATCCGAACTGGGCAAAATTCCACGCAACACTTTCGTTCCTTCCGCCTTCAGTCTTGTTTACAGCCGCAACAACCTTGTTCCAATAAGGACGCAGTTCCTGAATAAATTCTTCGTCTTCGCCGGTAATTTGCCCCGCCTCAAGCAAAAGCAAAATCAAATCGGCCTTTTTTATCATTTCCAGGGAACGTTCAACAACCAAGTCGTCCAAAACGGCTTCCATTGTTCCGGCTTTGCGCGTAAGTTTATAACCGCCCGTATCCATAAGATGAACAGGTTTCCCGTTGATTATAGCAGTTCCTTCAACAGGGTCGCGGGTAACTCCCGGTGTAGGGTCAACAATCGCAAGCCGCCGCTGCATAAAACGGTTAAAAAGCGTTGATTTTCCAACATTTGGTCGTCCGGCAATAACAAGAAGCGGAGTTCCTTCATATTTTTTTCGGGCAACTCCATAAAGACGTTCTTCAATACCGCCATCATCGTTTTCGAGAATTTCTTCGTCAATTTCTTTTTCTTCTGCCATTTTTTACCTTTAAAGTCTATTTAATTTTTTTGAAGAAATTGCCTGAAGCTCAGCAATCGTAAATTGTGAAAGCAATTTTTTTGCACGGCAAATCATTTTTGAACCCATACTAAGATTTCTGATTCCCATTCCGCCAAGCACAAGAATACTGTCGTGGCGGCTAGCCATTTCACCACAAACTGAAACAGGAATATTTTCTTTTCTTGCATTGGTAATTGTCATATTTATAAGGCGCAAAACCGCAAGGCTAAATTCATCATACAAATCACTTACATTTGAATTTTCACGGTCAACCCCGAGCGTATATTGCGTTAAATCATTTGTTCCCAGCGAAAAGAAGTCGCTTACCTTTGCAAGACAATCGCTAGTAATAGCCGCGGCGGCAGTTTCAACCATTATTCCAATCGGAACTTTTTCATTGAATTCAATATTGTCAGCCTTTAATTCTTCGCGAACAGTTTTTGCAATCTCAAGGCAACGTTCAACTTGTTCTGTAGAAGTTATAAGCGGAAGCATAATACGCAGATTTCCGTAGACACTTGCCCGATACAAAGCCCTAAGCTGAGTTTTAAAAATCTGCGGATAAGCCAAACTCAAACGAATCGCCCTCATTCCCATCAGAGGATTTTTTTCTTCAAAATGAGGCATATCAACTGAATTGATAAATTTATCACCGCCAGCATCAAGAGTTCTGATTGTAACAGGTTTTCCGTTCATAATCTGAAGAACTTTTTTGTAAGCCTCAAACTGCTCCTCTTCATTGAATGCGCGCGCCGAAACGTGATGGGAACAATCCGCCATGCTCATATACAAAAATTCCGTGCGGAAAAGCCCGATTCCGTCAGCACCGCATTTTACCGCAATTTCCGCCTCTTCTGTCGAACCGATGTTTGCGTAAAGTTTAAATTCCACGCCATCTTTTGAAACGGCTGGTTTTCCAAGATATTCATCTAAAAGTTTTTGCTCAGACCGCTCATTTTCAATTCTGATTTTAAATTCGTTCAGCGTTTTTTCGTCTGGCTCAACAAGAATTTCACCGGCTTCTGTATCAACAATTACAGTCTCACCGTTCTGAATCTTCTTTTTGATGCTTTTTTCATTTAAACCGACAACTGTAGGAATTCCAAAATTCCGCGCAAGAATTACAACGTGGCTAGAAAGACCGCCCTCTGTAAGCGCAAGCCCCGCAATTTTTTTCTTTGAAAGGACGATTGTATCCGTAGGACTTAAAGTTGTTGTAACAATTACAGAGCCGTCCGGAACCTGGGTAATGTCAAACGGATGAATATCAAGCATTTCATTTAAAACCTGCCCAAAAATATCCGTAATATCCTGGGCTCGTTCCGCAAGATATTCATTTCCGGCATTACGGAGCTTAGAGGCGTATTCCTGCGCCTTAAAATTCACCACATATTCAATGTTATACAAATTCAGCTCAAAATATTCGCGGAGTTCCTTTAAAAACACAGGGTCCGCAAGCATTAAAATGTAAGTTTCAAAAATCTCACGCTGAATATCAGTTTTTTTGTCCTTAGGAAGTTGCTCCAGTTTTAAGGAAACATCAGCCGTAACCGCTTTAATTGCCTGCTCAAATCGTTGCCAGTCACTTTCAATTTGCGATGAACCAATTTTTTTCTGAGGAATAACTCTTTTTACAGTGTCAGGAATTCTGAACGCCGGTCCAATTCCAGTTCCATCAGCAGCGGATATACCAAAAAAAACTTCCATAACCTAGCAATTTTAACGGAAAGAACATTCAAAAGTCAACGAACAAAAAATCCTCTTGCAAAACACTTACATGGCAACCGCAAATTTACTAAAGCCGATTTATAGCCTCGTCGTACCAGGAATACCGCTCTTTAATCCAATTTGAAAAATAGTCAATTTCCATCTTGTGATTTTTTCGGTCTTTCCAGCCTTTTGTGTGCGGCCACTGCCTTTTTCCAAACGCCGGATAAATTCTGTTGTTTAAATCGACTGCATTTTTTAGCAAGACACTTTGCTGCCCTAGCCATTCTTCAGAAGAAGATAAAATTTGCTTCTTTTCGTTCCAACGTTCTTTTACAGATTTTCTGAATTTTTCAAGTTTCCAGAGTTCCTTGTACCAATGTTCTGTGCAAACCCAAAATCCATCAGTTTTTTCGCAGTCATCCCATGCAATATTCCCGAACGCCAAATCAAAATCCCAGGCCGGTCCCATATATAACTTTTGTGTGGCGGAATCATAATACATAAAACAAGAAGCCTGAAACCTTGCGTCATGATTCTTTGAAAAATCATTTATAAGAAACCAGTCAACAAACGAATCCAAATCAAGATACTTTCCCAGCTCAGAATCCGTCCAGTCTAAGCCTGAATAAATTTTATCCTCAAAAGACTGTAAAATATCACGCCAGACCACATAGACATCCTGATGCGCCTCCGGCGAACGAATACTGAATTTTACATCATTTTTAGTGATGAAATTAAATTCTTTGTCCATACGAGAATTTACGCACGCAAGAAACGAGCCTGGACCGCAAACATCCGCAAGCCGTCCGTTTTCCATCTCGACTTTCTCATAAAGCTCATAAAGTCCGCTGTATTTTCCATTAATTATCAACGTTATAAAACGACTTGAAGGAGTCCATTTAAAGTTATTCCACACATTTTTTGCAAGATTTTCAGTATAAAAATTTCTAAAAACTGATTTATCAGCGGTATTTGCCATCAAAATCCATTTTTTTCCGCTTTGAAGCCCTGCAAGCGGCGCAGATTTTTCCAGACTTAAAAGATATGGTTTTTTATAAAGCTCACGGGTTACCCAAGTAGTATTTCCATGCCCGCGGATTTTGCACTTTCCGTAAAATTCATTCAGCTCATAATAAGCGCCGACATAAGACTCTTTTTTAGTAATCCGCTTGTTATTGTCCGTAACAATATACAAAATCGGCAGATTCAGTTTTTTACATTTTTCAACTGTAATATGGTTCACCGCAGACGCTATAAAAAACAGCGACATAGAAACCAGCATAAAGCCATAAATCAACCTACGCCGCACTTTGGAACTTTTAATAAGCATAACAAAAATTATAAATAGATTTCGTAAAAAAACAATCACAAGTTTCATGCGGAAAAAAAGACTGGATAAAAATTTCAAGTTGAGAAAAATTTATTCCAAAAATATCGGTTTATTAGATTAAACCTATTTACTAAATATAAAAAATAATGTACTTTTTATATTAAAGTTTAGTCTATTTTTAGACTATTCAAAATTGAACCTTTTTTTTATGATGAACAAGTACCGCCACGAATACAAATATGTTTCTCCAGAAATTATTCTTTCCGTTTTAGAAAAACGGGCCGGTGCGGTGCTTTCTTTGGATTCACATACCGGGGAAAACGGTGCTTATTCAATCCGCAGCATTTATTTTGACGACATTTATAACACCTGCTACCACGAAAACGAGGACGGCACTGACCCGCGCGAAAAATTTAGAATCAGGATTTACAACTGCGACGCGCAAAGAATTTCCCTTGAGCTAAAACAAAAGGAAAATTCAAAAACCCTAAAAACAAGCTGCCCAATCTCAAAAGATGACTGCAATCTTATAATGAATGGAAAAATTCCGGAAATTCAAAATGAATCTCCGTATCTGCTGAAAAAACTTGTCTCAAAAATGAGATATTCAAACCTAAAACCAGTCTGCATAGTTGCCTACGAACGGGTTCCCTACATTTACAAAATCGGAAACGTCCGCGTAACTTTCGACCGAAACATAAGAAGCTCTTCTGACATAAAAGGATTTTTCAGCGGCACAACCGCTTTTCGTCCAGTGCTTGCAAAAGATGTGAATATGATGGAAGTGAAATTTGACGAGCTTCTTCCCGACTACATTTCATCACTTTTGCAGACAGGGCTGCTTCGTCAGACTTCTTTTTCAAAATATTATTTATGCAGAAAATATAATCTAACAGGAACAACAATATAACGGAGTCCATATGACAACATTTAAAGACGTTTTTAAGAAATCATTTATCGAAGGTTTTTCGCGTTACGATATGACACCGGAAAATATTCTGATTGTTTTTGCGCTCTCGGCAATATTTTCAGTTTATATCTTTATTGCATACAGAATTTTAACAAGAAAGACATTTTACTCAAAGAATTTCAATATTTCGCTTGCAGTGATAAATCTTATTACCGCCGGAGTAATTCTTACAATGCAGTCAAATGTCGTTGTGTCACTCGGTATGGTCGGCGCGCTTTCAATTGTACGTTTCAGGACCGCCGTAAAGGACCCGATGGATCTGATTTTCTTGTTCTGGTCAATTTCCTGCGGAATTATAACCGGCGCAGGACAAGCCGAAATCGCATTTGCGCTTTCATTCATCGTAACTGTAGCCCTTATCGTCTTTGAAAAAGTTCCGGTTGCAAAAGCCGCAAAAATTCTTATGGTCAGCGGAGAAGGCTACAATCTTGAAGAAAATGTTGTTTCAGTCTGCAAAAAATATTGCTCAAATTTCACAACAAAATCCTGTTCGCTTGCAAATAACCGCACAGATCTTGTTATTGAGGTAAAATCAGACAAAGACGATGAACTTTTAAAAGAAATCGCATCCATTCAAAACGTAAGCAGCTCTTCCCTATTAAAACACGACGGCGAGGTAACTTACTAAAAAAGTCTAGTTTTCTGAGCCAAAAAGACTGTCTTTTTCAGAAATTTCACGAATCACACGGCAAGGAACACCGGCGGCCAGGCTGTTCGGCGGAATATCGTGGGTAACAACGCTGCCTGCGCCAATCACGCAGTTTTCCCCGATTGTTACTCCACCGCAAACTGTAACATTCGAGGCAAGCCAGCAGCCAGATTTTATTGTAATCGGTTTTGCATATTCATTTGTATAAAAAGTGCCGTCCGGTTTTTGCTTTTGGCATCTTTCTTCGTTTAGCAAAGGATGCACAGGTGTTACAACAGAGCAGTTAGGTCCAAAAAAAACATCATCACCAATCTGAACAGGCGCGCAGTCAAGAACTACAAGATTAAAATTTGCGTAACAATTTTTTCCAAAAGAAGTGAATTTTCCGTAATCAAACTGAATCGGCCCCTGTAAATACAAATTGCTCCCATGACATGGAAGCAATTCATCTAATATTTCAGAGCGTTTTTGCGCTTCAGTTTCATAAGTTTTATTATATTCGGCACAAAGCCTATGAGCTTTTCCCCTAAATCCGGTCAACTCCGAATCAGAAGAATCATAAACTTTACCCGCAAGCATCTTTTCTTTTTCTGTCATACTGGAATTATAACACATTCCTTTACAACAGGAAAGAAGATTAATTAGCCGACATTTTTCATGTCTGCAACCGGGGCAGTTTTTACAGCCGCAAGTCTAGCCTGGTCATAGCGTTTGTTTATAAAATAAACAACAACATTCACGCTTACAATCGCAAGGTTAAGAACATAAACAACCAAAACATAATTTATTGCGCCTTTAGAAAGTTTTGCAATAATTCCCGCAATGTAACCAACGATTATCAAAAGAACGAACCTCAAACTCATATTTTTTGCAGTTCGTGATTTGATGTTCTTCCAGACATTGATTGGCCAAGAAAGTCCAAAACAAATTAACATTACAGATTCTAAGATTTCAGCCATTTTTCTACCTCTTTTCGTTTAATAAGATAGCGTCTTTTTTTAATAACTTCTAATA
>CAVGBY010000099.1:0-7280 GCA_963627355.1 uncultured Prevotella sp.
CTTTTATGGGGTCTCATTTTTTTTGCATAAAAATACTTAATAAAGGATAAAAGTAAAATGACTGAACAAAAAAAACAACGACGAGTTTTTCACGTGAATCCAACTTATAAAATGGTAGACACTTGTGCCGGCGAGTTTAATGCGGAAACTCCTTATTTTTATGCTGGCTATGACAAAGAAAACGAGGCTGCCGAATTCCTTGACGAAATGGAATCAAATAAAAAGCGCAGTTCAAAAGGAACAATTATCGTATTGGGGTCAGGTCCAATCAGAATTGGTCAGGGAATTGAATTTGACTATGCGTCTGTTCAGTGCGTATGGTCTTTGAAAAAACTTGGATACGAAGTTGCAATCATCAATAATAACCCGGAAACTGTTTCAACAGACTTTGACACAGCCGACCGCTTGTATTTTGAGCCGCTTACGCCGGAAGATGTAATGGGCGTTATCAACACAGAAAAACCAGTTGGCGTTGTTGTTGCTTTTGGTGGTGGAACTGCGATTAAACTTGCAAAATTTCTTGACAGCCAGGGAATAAAAATTCTTGGAACAAGCGCGGATGCTATAGACCTTGCAGAAGACCGCGAGCGTTTTGAAGAGCTTTGCGCAAAGTTGAATATTAACCGTCCAAAAGGGCTTACAGTAATGAACGAAGCCGAGGCTCTTGAGGTGACAGCAAATCTTGGCTATCCAGTTTTATTGCGTCCGTCTTACGTTCTTGGCGGCCAGAATATGATTGTTGCCTTTAATGACGATGACGTAAAAGAATACATGAAAATCATTTTGGCGCAGGGAATTGAAAATCCTGTCCTTATTGACCAGTATATGCAGGGGATCGAGCTTGAAGTTGACGGCATTTGCGATGGCGAAGATGTTCTTATCCCTGGAATTATGGAACACATTGAGCGAACAGGAATCCATTCCGGCGACAGTATTGCGGTTTATCCAAGCTGGAACTTGAATGACGTGCTTCGTGAAAAAATTATTTCCCAGTCCAGAGATTTGGCTATAAAACTTGGAACAAAAGGTCTGGTGAATATTCAGTATCTTATTTACAACAATGACTTGTATATTATTGAAGTAAATCCGCGTTCAAGCCGAACCGTTCCGTATATTTCAAAAGTTACCGGTGTTCCGATGGTTGATCTTGCTGTTCGGGCAATGCTTGGTGAAAAACTAAAAGATATGGGCTATGGAACAGGCTTATACAGAATTCCTCCGTATTTTGCGGTAAAAGTTCCTGTCTTCAGTTTTGAAAAATTGATGGATGTTGATACTCATCTTGGACCGGAAATGAAGTCTACAGGTGAAGTTCTGGGAATCGCCTCTACGATGGAGGAGGCTCTGTTCAAAGGCTTGGTTGGCGCAGGTTATACAATGAAACGTTCTGGCGGTGTTCTGTTCAGCGTTAGAAAAACTGACCGCTATGAAATTCCTGAGCTGGCTAGAAAATTCTACGATATGGGATTTAAACTTTACGCAACAGAAGGAAACGCAAAGACTTTGCAGGATTTTGGAATGGAAGTTCAGGTTGTGAACAAAATCCATGAAAATCCGAACGATAATCTTCTTACTTTGCTTGATTCTGGAAAAATTGACTACGTTATTTCAACTTCTGCAAAAGGACGAAATCCGCACGCAGATTCAGTTCGGATGCGACGACACGCCGTTGAGCGCGATATTCCTTGTTTAACAGCAATTGATACAGCGAATGCTTTGGCAAATTGTCTTATGAGTAATTATTCCCCGGAAAATGTCGAGCTTGTTGACATCAATGATTTGCGCACTTCAAAGGAAACTGTGAAATTTACAAAAATGCAGTCAACCGGAAACGACTTTATCATCATTAATACAGACGAGCAGGTTATTAATAATCCTGGTGGACTTGCTGTTCGGCTGTGTAATCGCCGTTCAGGAATTGGAGCGGATTCTGTTGTTCTTGTCTGTAAGTCAGAAAAAGCGGATGCAAAAGCAAGGTTCTTTAACCTTGACGGTTCAGAAGGAATGATGGCAGGAAACGCTTTGCGTGCTGTTGCAAAATATCTTTATGACAATGATATTTATGGAATTGCGGAAAAACACGAAAAGAAATCTGAGCCGACTGCAAATATCAAGATTGAAACAGCCAGCGGGGTAAAATCCTTAAAGATTTATAAGTTGAACGGAATTGTCTCTTCTGTAACAGTAGATATGGGAAAACCGGATTTTTCACCGGAGTCGCTTCCTACAAAACTTGAGTCAATTTCTTTGAACGTAGAAGGCTTGCCGGAAAAAGCGATTGTAAATCAGCCGCTTACAGTTGACGGAATAAATTATAACGTGACTTGTGTAAGCGTAGGAAATCCGCATTGTGTTGTTTTTGTGGGATTTGTTGACAAAGTTGACGTAAAAAAGATTGGTCCTATGTTTGAAAACCATGAGGACTTTCCGGACAGAACAAATACAGAATTTGTACGCGTTGTAGGACCAAACGAACTTAAGTTAAGAACTTGGGAACGTGGAAACGGTGAAACTCCTGCCTGCGGAACTGGCGCTTGTGCCGCTGTAATTGCCGCTGTTCTTAACGGATACTGCAAGATGAACGAAAATGTTACAGTTAATGTTCGGGGCGGTAAGCTGATTGTTAAATATACAGGCGATACAGTTTACCTGACAGGCGCAACAGACTTTCTTTTTGACGGAAAAGTTGAGATTTAATAAGAATTTTGAAAATTTTGCAGGGTTGTCTATTGACAAAGTATATGAAAAAATAGTATAAAAACCCTACAACTTTTGTCTCCTTCGTCTAGTGGTTAGGACATCGGGTTTTCATCCCGACAACAGCAGTTCAATTCTGCTAGGAGATGTAAAAAGCCGGACATTTTTGTTCGGCTTTTTTGTTTTAACAGAACTTTTTTTGAATAATGATACGGTCATTTAGACTTTTGCTCAATGACTGTATTTTTTGTCTTTAAAAGATTTTTCGTTTTTTAAAAAACAGAAGTCTTTATGATTTTGGCGTGGTTTATCCGGCTTACAGAAAAGATTTTTGTTTCTTCGGAATTATCAAGCTGCATTTTCAATATGCTGTCGGTTGACTGGCGGATAATCAGAAGCGGTTTTCCAAAGAATTTTTCCATTTTGCCGGAATTATTTTCCGCAGGAATCAGGATTTCCAGCATATCCGAATGATTTATGGCATTTTCTATCAGATGTACTTTACCCGGAAAATTCATTCCGTCAGCCTCTAGAATCTCAAGGCGGACTGTTTCTGGTTTTAGCTGGTCTTTTGTAAGAATAATATTTTTTTGGATTCTGCCTGTAAGACATTCTTTCTGCTGTTTTGAAAGTTCAATTGTATCAAGGTGCGAAAGGAATTCTGCCTTAATTTTTTCTGCGTTTTTTGAATTTTCGTTGGACTTTGATTTTTCTGCCGAAGAATTTTCGTTTTTAGGCGGAAACTGATTTTTTCCGGGATTAATTACCGGAAAGGAGATGGATTCTGTTTCTGGTTTTGAAGTTTTTACAGAGCTAAGAAGTTCAAGTCCGCTCTGCGCAATAAAATCAGAAGGTTCCTCGTTCAGCGGGATATTTAAAAGGTAAATTCCTTCCGCAAGTTTTAAGTTTATGAACTGCGCCGTTTTTGGATTGTTTTCGATTATGCGCTGATTTTTTTCGTCAACTTTTAAAACAAAACCTTTGTAAAGAACTGCCGCCGAGTAAGAATTTTTCCATTCTTCAATGTTCATCAAAAGACTTTGCGGAAGGCGGTATGCGCTGTAATTTGAAAGAATTTCGGTTATTTTTTCCGCCGAAATTCCGTTGTCAAAAGCACGGTAAACTGATTTTTTTGAAATTTCAAACTCACATACAGTGTTAAAGGAAACAACGTTTAAAAATGTGGCGAGCGGCAAAAGTTCAGCAAGGGAAAGACCCGGAAGAATTGCAATGCTTGTTCCTGCGTTGATATTTAAAATTCCTTTTTTTTCTGGGGGCGGATTTTGTTTTTCTTCAAAAATTTTTCCCGGGATTACAACCGGATTTTCTGTTTCATCTTTTCCGGTTTCCTGCAAAAGTCCAAGAGCGAGCGCATTTTTTATGATGTCGTAAATGATTTCTTCTGAAAGGTTATCTGCCGGCTGAATTTTGCGCGATTCTAAAAGCCTTGAAAAACGAGATTGTGCCGGTGATTCAGCAATGCTGTTTTTTTTGTATTTTATAAGAAAAGCTGTCCGAAACACTGAATTTATTGAAAGTCCGGTTTTTGGAATTGATGCGATTGTGTTCAGAAGAAGTTGTGCCTGACTTTGCAAAGACTGACGGCCTAGGCGGGCAACGGAAGAAGCCGCAATGTATGCGTATTGTTTTATTTCTTCAAGTTGGGCAAATTTTTCAAACTTTTTTATGTCTACAGAAATATCTTTTTCGCCAAATTTTATAAGTCCAAGATTAAAAAAAGAAGTAAGCATTAACCGGATGCAGTCAGAATGATTTGCAAAAATTTCAGAAAGACGCTCGGAGTCTCGTTTTTTTATCTCGGTATTGTTTTTGCACATTGCAGGATTTTCCAAAATGTAGGAATAAAACGCTGCAACAAAAGACGGAGAAATTGCAAACGGAACATCATAATTTTTTTCTATAAAATTCGGTTCTGGAAAAAGAAGCCGCAAATCCGTAGAGATTAAAAGAGTTTCTTCTAGAATAGGATTCAGGGCGATAAAGTTTTCTTCTGTCTCTGAATCTTTGTACGAATATATAAGGAGCCGCTCCGTAAGGTTGATTAATTCAGAGTAAATATCAGAAAGAAAATATTCAGATTTAAAAAAATCTATTAGTTTTTGCTGGGTGCATTTTTCAATAAACGATATTGCTGTGATGATTTTTTTGTCAAAATCAGAAAGAAACGAAGTTATTGTGTTCTTGTTTTCTTCTTTGCGTAAAAGGGAGCTTAACTGTTCAATAAGTTTGTCTTTGTTGTAGGGTGTGTGAATTTCTCCAAGGTAAATACGCATAATTTCAAAAAAACGGTCATCATCCATTGTGGATAAGGTTTCCCGCCAGCGGATTATACGTTGAGCTTTTGGATTCATTTCCTGTTTGTTCATAAGGACTCCGGAAGTTCGTTGTTCAGTTCGTCTAGGTCACTTTGCTGCGTGTACCGGATTATTCTGTAGGAATAACCTTGTTCCGCAAGGAATTTCTGCCGGTTTGAGCCGAATTCTTCTTCAACAGTGTTTCTTGTGATTAAAGTAAAAAAGCGGCTTGTCCGTTCTTTTGGGCGAAGAATTCTGCCAAGGCGCTGCGCCTCCTCCTGCCGGCTGCCAAAAGTTCCGCTGACTTGTATTGCAAGCGAAGCGTCCGGAAGGTCAATCGCAAAATTGGCGACTTTAGAAACAACAAGAACATGGAGTTTTCCTTCCCGGAAGTCCTGGTAAATTTTGTCCCGTTCGCTGTTCGGCGTTTTTCCTGTGATTATTGGAGTTTTTAGTTCTTTTGAAAGAGTTTCCAGCTGTTCAAGGTATTGCCCGATTACAAGAATTTTGTCTTCCGGAAAGCGAGAGATGATTTCTTTTGTAATTTCTGTTTTTATAGGGTTTTCGCTTGCAAGCCGATGTTTTGTGCGTGCAGGAGCAACCGCATATTCAATTTCCTGGGATTCGGGCAAATCCAGACGGACTTCAATACATTCTGCTTTGGCAATCCAATGGCTTTTTTCAAGTTCTTTCCAGGGAACATCGTATCTTTTTGGACCCACAAGGCTAAAGACATAGCCTTCGCAGCCGTCTTCCCGGACTAAAGTTGCGGTAAGCCCGATTCTACGTACTGCCTGAAGTTCCGCGACAACACGAAAAACTGGAGCCGGAAGCATATGCACTTCATCGTAAATTATAAGTCCCCAGTTTCGCTGCCGGAAAATTGAAAAATGCGGATAAGGCCCGTCTTTTTCCGGACGCCATGTAAGAATCTGGTAAGTTGCAACAGTAACCGGCGCAAGGGTTTTGTTTTCACCTGTATATTCCGCGATTTGCTCAGGAGAAAGGTTTGTTTTGTCCAGAAGTTCCTGAATCCACTGATGGACTGCGGAAATATTTGTAGTGATAATCAATGTGCTTGTCTTCAGAAGATTCATTACATTCATTCCGACAATAGTTTTGCCCGCGCCGCAAGGAAGAACCACCGTGCCAAAACCAGTTCCAGGCCCGCGGTTACCGACCAGCGCATTTGCGGCTTCTTCCTGGTAACTTCTGATTTGAAAAGGTTTTCCAGAGCGGGTTGTTTCTAGCAGCTGAAAATCCAAAGGCTCGCCATTTTTAAGTTGAATTTCGTCTTTTACCGGCCACAGGGCTTTTAGCAGAACCTGCTTGATTGTTCCGCGGTCTGTAAGTTTTAGGCGGAAACAGTATTTTTTTTCTTCTTCAGAGATAGAAATATTTTCCGGCACAGCGGACTGGTCAAAATCGCAAGGCTCAAGAATTTTTTTTGCCTGCGGATTTGCGGAAATCTCTAGAAAAATCGGGCGTGAATTTGCAACAAGATAAAGATATTGCTCTTCCACAAGTTCAATTTCTTTTTTTGCAGGAGAATCATTTAGAATATCCGCTGTTTTTACAGGAACTTTGATTGTAGGGCCTGGAACAAGACGTAGTTTTCCAAAGCGGCTTGCGGTCTCCTTTATCCAGACTTCAATTGACTGCGGAACATCGTAGCGGGAATATTTTTTTAGCACATCAACAGCATTTTCAGCAGTAAAACCCGCGCTTGTTGCATTCCACAAAGAAAGAGGAGTAAGCCTGTAAGTATGAAGATGTTCCGGAGAACGTTCAAGCTCGGCAAAAGGAATAAGGTCATTCCGACATTCCTTGGCAAGAGGAGCGTGTACATCCAGCAAAAGCGTTCTGTCGCCTTGAACAATCAAAGGATTTTCTAAATTCATAGCAGAATATTCTACAATATAGACAAAAAAGGCTCAATTATGAAAATGGGAAAAACTTGTGTTTTGGTGGAAAGAGAAATATTAATTCAGCCTAAAAGTCAGTAACTTTTTGGTCAAAAGTCAGTAACTTTGTTGTTAAAAGTCAGTAACTTTTGGGGTAAAAGTCTTAGACTTTTGAGTGAAAAGTTACTGACTTTTGAGAGTTTTTTAAATGTCACAATGTATAAAATTAATTTGCGGTTGCACGTTATCTTTTTGCCCCGAGTTTTGCGCCGCAAAACTCGCGCGTGTTATTTTTCCGGGTCGGAAATTGTGATATGCAAATCTTTCAATTGCTGCTCGTCAACTGCGCTCGGACACTCATCCA
>CAVGBY010000100.1:0-7262 GCA_963627355.1 uncultured Prevotella sp.
GATTGTAGGGGAAAGCCGCAGGCTTTTTGCGAGCGGAGCGAGCAATGAAACCCCGCAAAGCCCGACGGCAACTTGTTGACGGCTTGCCCGAATTTTTAACTTGTCTTCTTATATTGAGAAGGTTGGGAAATTGTGGTAAAGTCAGTTATCGTTTTTGCGGATTTTAGGGCAGAAACGAGGAGGACGGATTTGAAGGTTGCAATTTTTTTCGGTTCAAAATCGGATACAGAAAAAATGAAAAAGGCCGCAGAGGTGCTGAAGGAATTTGGTGTTGAATATAAGGCTTTTGTGATTTCAGCTCATCGTGCCGGTGAACTTTTGCACAAGACTGTAAAGCAGTGTGAAGATGATGGTTTTGAAGTTATTATTGCCGGTGCCGGGCTTGCGGCTGCTCTTCCTGGTGTTATTGCGGGAATTACAACTTTGCCGGTGATTGGTGTTCCTCTTGAATGTATTTCTGCCGGTTCAAACGGGCTTGGCGGAATGGATGCGCTTCTTTCTATTGTGCAGATGCCGCCGCAGATTCCGGTTGCGACTGTTGGAATTGGAAACGCTAAAAATGCGGCTTATCTTGCTGTTCAGATTCTTTCTATTAAATATCCTGTGTTAAAGGAAAAACTTTTGGCTTTCCGCAAAAAACTTGCAGATGATGCCAGTGCCGGTGTTGCTGCTGGAGTTGAACTGTAATGTCTGAAACAATGTCTGAAAAAGAATTTTTATACAACGAGAAAGATGATAAATTTCATGATGAGTGTGGCGTAATCGGCGTTTACATGAATCCTGATGACCCGAAATCTGCTGAATCACAGATGACTGCCGCAACAATGTGCTATTACGGTTTGTATTCGCTGCAGCACCGCGGCCAGGACAGCGCAGGAATTTGTGTTTCTGACGGTAACGATGTGAAAATCCACAAGCAGATGGGGCTTGTTTCTGATGTCTTTAAGATGGAGCATCTTCAGGAGCTGCAGGGTAATCTTGCGATTGGTCATGTGCGTTATGCGACTTCCGGCTCCAAGACTATTGAGAATGCTCAGCCGATGCTGATTCAGTCAAAACTTGGTCCGGTTGCGGTTGCCCATAATGGTCAGCTTGTGAACTACGCGCAGATCCGGGATATGTTTGAGGATACAGGAGCCGCGTTCAGTTCTTCTAGCGACACAGAGGTTATTGTAAAACTTATTGCGCGTGGCTACAAAAAAGGTCTTGAGCGTGCCCTTACAGATACAATCCAGATGATAAAGGGTTCGTTTGCGCTTTGCGTTATGACAAAAGATGCTTTGATCGGCGCCCGTGACCCTAACGGAATCAGGCCGCTTTGTCTTGGTCAGGTTAAGGGCGGATGGGTTCTTGCGAGTGAATCCTCTGCTATTGATGCAATCAACGGAACTTTTGTGCGCGATATTCATCCTGGCGAGATTGTTATAATCAACAGGGATGGCGTTCTTTCTTTTGAGTTTGGGGAAAAGACTTCTAAACGTTCGTGCATTTTTGAATATGTCTATTTTGCGCGTCCGGATTCAATTATTGATGATATTCCTGTTCAGGAAGCCAGATACAAGATGGGCGCCCAGCTTGCAAAGGAATCGCCGGTTGATGCTGATGTTGTTGTTGGTGTTCCGGATTCCGGGCTTGGAGCGGCAATCGGTTATTCAAGGGAATCTGGAATTCCGTATGCGATGGGCGTTGTAAAGAACAAGTATATCGGGCGTACTTTTATTGCGCCGAACCAGCAGGCGCGTGAAAATATGGTTTTTGTAAAGCTAAACGCGCTTAAAAGTGATTTGAACGGAAAACGCGTTATTGTAATCGATGATTCGATTGTGCGTGGAACTACAAGCCGCCGTCTGGTTCAGATTCTTCGCCGTGCAGGCGCAAAGGAAGTTCATTTCCGCGTAAGTTCAGCGCCTGTAAAATTTCCTTGCTATCTTGGAATTGATACGCCTACAAAAGAGGAGCTTATCTCTTCCGGACACGATGTTGAGGAAATCCGCGAGGAAATCGGGGCGGACTCGCTTGCGTTCATCTCTGTTGATGGAATGTTCGATGCGTTGCGTGCCTGCAATCCGGAGCAATACGGATTCTGCAAAGGTTGCTTTACGGGTGAATATCCGATGCGTGTTTCCGGCGAGCTTATAGAAAAAAAAGTGAACTAATATCGGTTTTGGGTTTTTATTCAGTTTGAAATCTTAAGATTGAGACAAAATATTATTTTTTAGGAGACCATAAGATATGGCTAGTTACAAAGAGTCTGGTGTAGATGTGGAAGAAGGTTATCGCGCTGTTGATAAGTATAAGGAGCATGCAAAAAGAACTGCTATTCCTGGTCTTCTTACTGGTCTTGGAAGTTTTAACGGAATGTTTGAAATTCCAAAAGGTTATAAGAATCCTGTGATGGTCAGCGGAACGGACGGTGTTGGTACAAAACTTGACATTGCGTTCCAGATGAAAAAATATGATACAGTCGGAATTGACTGCGTTGCGATGAGCGTAAACGACATTTTGTGTTCGGGCGTTCAGACTTTGTTCTTTCTTGATTATGTTGCCTGCGGAAAACTTGAGGCAGAAGTTGCCGCTGATCTGGTAAAAGGTGTTGCTGACGGCTGTGTTATGACCGGATGTGCCTTGCTTGGCGGTGAAACTGCGGAAATGCCTGGCTTCTACGATGTGGGAAAATATGATCTGGCAGGATTCGGTGTTGGTGTAGGCGAAAAGAACGATATGATTACCGGCGAGGATATTGCCGAGGGTGATGTTTTAATCGGGCTTTCTTCAACAGGAGTTCATTCAAACGGTTTTAGCCTTGTAAGAAAACTTGTTCCGAATCCAAATGACCCTTTTGTTATGGACGGAAAAGAAACAGGAAAGACAATCGGTGAAGTTCTGCTTACTCCGACACGCATTTACGTAAAACCTGTTATGGAAGTTCTGGCAAAATATAAAAAGTCTGTTCACGGAATGGTCCACGTTACAGGCGGCGGATTCTATGAAAATATTCCAAGAATGTACCCTAAGGCAAAAGACGGAAAAAAACAGCTGATTTCTGTAATCAAACGCTCTAGCTGGGATATTCCTCCGGTGTTCGGGGAACTTATCCGCCGCGGCGCAGACTTGAATTCAATCTACAACACATTCAACATGGGTATTGGATTTGTCCTTGCCGTAAAAGCAAAAGACGCGGATGCGATTATTGAAATGTTCAACGCAAACGCCTCAAAATACCACCGCGACGACTGCCCAGACATGAAAGCCTACAAAATCGGCCGCGTGGCATACGCAGAAGGCAAAGCCGAAACCCAAAAAGAAAAAGTCCTTTTCGAGGATTAGTGAACGATTTCCGAGCAGTGGCGCAGGAAATCGCGAACGTGTGAATAGAACAAATTGCGAAGGCAATTTGTTCCTGCAATGAGCGAAAACGAGCAGTGGCGCAGTTTTTTGCGAACGTGTAAATAGGAAAAACCGCGGAAGCGGTTTTGTCCTGCCTGGGTAAAAAACGAGCAGTTCTTCCCAAAGATTATGTGATTTTTGAATGTTCCTGTTGCCTTGTGGTGCAGGAACTTTTTTTTTGAAAAAACTGCCGAAATTAAAAATTGTGATATAATTCTTCTGTCCTAATTTTTTGGAGGTAACTATGGGTTTATTAAAAGATTTGCTTTTTGGTCCGACAGATTCATCCTCTTCCTTAAAAAAGAAACCGCAAAAGCCAAATGTTTCTGATTTTCAAAAAAATTACAATGATTACTATCAGTCTGTCTATGACGATGCGATGGCCGGCGATGAGGCAGCCCAGGAAGAAATGCTCGACGAGTTCGGCGAGGATTGGGAGGGGGAGTATTAGGGGGATTAATATTTTTTGAGAAAGATTAAAGAAAATTTGTAAAAATATGATAAAATTATAGAGAAATCATACATACAGATTTATCGGGGAGGGCGGAAGTTTTGAAGCTCAGTTTTTTGCAATTTGAATTCAGTCTTGAATTTGTAGAACCTGCCATTGTTGACACAAATCCTCTTTTTATATTACGCGGAATGTTGGGAAAAAATCTGCGTTCAATGTGCTGTATTTCAAAACAGTCTGTCTGCACCGAATGTCTTTATAACAAAACTTGCGTTTACTCGTATATTTTTGAAACAATTCTTTTGTCTGATAATTCAGTTTTACCTGGACGGAACAAAGGTTGTCATCCTTATTCGTTTTCTGTAAAACGGCGTGACCATAAAAATCCTATAACTGAATATTCTTTTTTGATAACGCTTTTTGGAAACTCTGTGAAGTATCTTCCATATGTTTATGCGGCTTTTGTCCGTGCTGGAAATGATGGAATTTTTAGGGGAAGAACTCAGTTTAAGATTAAGAGTGTTGTTGCTGGCGGAAAAAATATTCTAATTGATGAAAATCACCTTGATATGGAGGTTGTTCCAGTGGTATGGGAATCTTCTTATGAATCAAAGTTGAATCATCACGAAATTCTTGTTGAGCTGAATTCTCCTCTGCGGTTCAAGTTTGGCGGAAGTTATGGTACGGGTTTTTCTGCACAGAATTTTATGTGCTGTCTTTACCGTCGGGCAAAAACTGTATGCTCGCTTTACGGTGAAATTTCAGAAAAAGATTTCCAAAAATATATTCCATCGGAATCTCTGGAAGTTATGGATAGAAAAATCAGATGGATTGATTTTAGACATTATTCTGCACGCCAAAAAAACGCAATGGAACTCGGTGGCTGCATAGGAAGTTTTAAGATATCCGGTGATTTTTCGAATTTTGAGCTTTCTTTGCTGGAGTTGAATAAGATGATCGGAGCTGGAAAAAATACAAATTTTGGACTTGGACAGATAGATTATTGGATAAAGTAGGGGAAATGGGATGACAACTGAAAATATAACAAAAGAAGAGATTGTGTTAGCGGCGTGGTTTCATGATGTTGGAAAATTTGCCCAGCGTGCAGATGTTTCTGAACTTTACAACAAAAATCTTGAGGGCAGATATTGCAAAACAACAAGAGATGGACGTTTTACCCATCAGCATGTGGTTTATACAGAAGGTTTTTTAAGCAGATATAAAGATGTTCTTCCTGATAATTTGAATTTTGAGCATATAAAAACGCTTGCCGCAAGCCATCATAACCCTTCTTCTTATTATGACTGGATTATAAGCCAGGCGGACTGTCTGAGCAGCGGTTCCGACAGATGTAACATTTTGGGAATTGCAGAATGTGAGAATGAAAATCAATTTGACGAGGAAAAACAAAAACTGAAGTTTTATGAAAAGCCGATGATTCATATTCTTTCAACACTGCACTTAGACGGCCGTGCAGAACCTAATAAAGCGTTTTGTAAACTGTCAGAACTTGAAAAGGATTCTGTCTTGCCGATAGAAAATTATAAAATCTCAAAAGAAGAATATAAAAATCTTTGGGAAAAGTTCATAAAGGATTTTCAAAAATTGCAGGGATTAGCTTATGATGACTTCCTTCTGTCCTTGAATTCTCTGCTTGAGCGTTACTGGTGGTGTATTCCCTCTGCAACAAATTCCGATTTGGATATTAGTCTGTATCAGCACTCAAAGACGACTGCCGCTTTTGCCGCCGCTCTTTACGAATATCACAAAGAGGGAAATTCTAAGAATGAAATTTCCTTAAAAACAGATGGCAAAAAATTTATTTTTATAAATGGCGATATTTCAGGAATCCAGAAGTATATTTTTGATTTAAAGACTTCTTCTGATAATGCAAAACTTCTGCGTGCAAAAAGTTTTCAGCTTTGGGCGTTAGGAGAGATTATCTCTCAGTATATTACAAGGCAGTTTGGGGTAACCTATGCCAACATTATGACTTCGGCAGGCGGAAAATTTATCGTTCTTTTGCCGAACACAGAAAAAATAAAAAAAAGGCTGAAGGAACTACAGTTTGAGATTGAAGAATATTTCTTGAAGGAATTTGCCGGAAAACTGACTTTTATTGTAAGTGATGGAACAGCTGCAAGCTATAAAGACTTGAAAAAAGAAAATGTGATTTCTCTCATAAATAAAATAGGCGATGACGGAGATATTGCCAAATCTAAGAAAATGCAGAAAGTCCTTAAAAAATGCGGCGCGGTTCTGGAAATTCAATATGAAAATTTGCAGAAATTCGGTGAATGTCCGAAATGCGGTATTTTTCCCGCCCGAAGTGCAGATGAATCAGATGATAAAAGGCAGTGCAAGTCATGCGAAAAACTTATTGAAATCGGCGGAAAACTTGTAAAGTCTGCAAAAGTTATTTTGGAGTCTGAAAAATTGCTTCATTTTGGTGATATGATAAAACTTTATGAATGGGATGAGAATGTAAAATTTTATTATTCTGTAAATGATTTCAAACCTAGATTTCCGTTGGTAACGTTACCTTATGTTGCTCCAAAGAATGACTATGATGAACTTTTGACTTTTGCGGATATTGCAAATCTTTCTAAAGGAAACAAGAAGCTTGCAATGTTCAAGGCTGATGTTGATAATCTTGGCCTTATTTTTAGTCAGTCTTTAGGGGATCGGATGTCGTTTTCGCGGTATGCGGATTTAAGCCATCAGCTTCATTATTTCTTTTCTGGATTTTATGCATGGTTTGTGAAAAATAAAATTGACCAATTCAATGATCGTTACAAAGACAAGATTTATACAGTTTTTTCTGGTGGCGATGATTTATGTGTCCTTGGAACATGGGAAAGTGTAATGCAGTTTGCGCTTGATTTTCAGAAAGAACTTAAGAAATTTACGAACAATAATCCTTCTGTAACAATAAGTGGCGGAATTGCGCTTGTGAATTCAAAACTTCCTGTCCGGAATATTGCGGATGAGGCAGAAAGAAATTTGGAGTTTTCAAAAAACCATATCGGGAAAAATTCTGTTACGGTTTTTGGAACAACTGTGTCTTGGGCAGATTACGAAAAGTTGCTTGATGACGGAAAATGTTTTGCAGAACTTATGAAAAAAGGAGAACTTTCAACTGGAGTTATCTACAAATTTATTGATTTTGCAAACCGCGCGGAAAAAACTTTGGGCAACAAAGACAATATTGCAGACGTAAGCGAGCTTGTGAATCCAAAAGACAGAATCTGGAAAAGCAACATGATTTATGTTCTTGCAAGGAATGTGAAAAATGATGAGCTAAAAAAAAGGCTTGAGGTTTACGGAAACAGTCCGCAGGAAATGGTAAAGTCCCGCATAGCGGTAAGTTATGCGTTGTATATGAACAGATAATAGTTGGAGGAAAAAAAACATGGAATATGAC
>CAVGBY010000101.1:0-714 GCA_963627355.1 uncultured Prevotella sp.
AAAAAAATAAATAATAAACAAATAGAGGAAAAATAAATGACTTACGAATTTGAAGGAAAAACTGAAAAAGAGGCAATTGAAATTGCTGCGAGCGAACTTGGTCTTCAGAGAGATCAGTTTGATGTTGAAATTTTGGAATCCCAGAAAAAAACACTTTTTAAGAACGGATATGTAAAAATTTGTGTTCATACTTTGGATGATGCACAGCCGTCTACTTTGAGTGAAAATGGTTCTTCATTTGCTGCTGCGGCCGCTAGAAAAAATGCTGTAAATCCTGTTCCTCAGGACGAATTTGAAGAAAAAATGGTTGACTTTGTTAAAAATGTAATTGAAAAAATGGGTTACGAAGTTAAAGTTGAGCTTGTTTTCCGCGAAGAAAAGAAAATAGGCATTAAACTTGATTCCCAGAATTCTTCAATCTTGATTGGACGCAAAGGAAAAAATCTTGACGCATTGCAGCTTTTGGCAAATATCTATGCTGGACGACTTGGTCATGAAGAAATTCGTGTAATTCTTGATACAGAAAACTACAGAATCCGCCGTGAAGAATCTTTGGTCCGATTGGCTTATACAACTGCGGATAAAGTTCATACTTCACATAAATCTATTTTGCTTGAACCTATGAATCCTTTTGAAAGAAGACTTATTCATACAACTTTGAATGATATTCCGGATATTGACACAAAATCTGAAGGTGAAGGACTTTATAAACAG
>CAVGBY010000101.1:724-7174 GCA_963627355.1 uncultured Prevotella sp.
ATTTGTAACCTTTTGATAAATGGTGCTTTTGAATTTTAAACGGTTTTTTATTTTAGAGGAAAATATGAAAAAAATTATTTTTGCGGCAATGTTCATTTTTGGAATGTCTGCAATGATTTTTGCCCAGAACACAAAACTTGAAGATATTTTAAGCCCTAAATATGCTGAATATTTAAAAGCGAGCGGAAATTTTACTATTATTCATCCAAAAGCTGAAAAAGAATTGTCTGCTGTTCCAAATTGTCCTTATTCAGAACAGATAAAAAAGGACTTGATTTGTGAAAAAGAAAAAGGAGTTCCTTTTTTGGCGGAATTTGTTTACTTGATTCCTAAATCAGAACTTACAAATGATGTTTCAAAAGTAAATGTTGAAAGTATGAGCGTTATTTTCCGTTCTATAAGCAAAATGGAAGGAATGACTTATATTCATAACGGCGGAAAAGAAGAAGTGCTTTATAAAAAAGCGTATGCTGTGGCTTCTGCGGATTCTGATGAGCCGATTGCTGACCCTTTGGAAGGTCCTACAGACGGACTGGAAGCTTACGGTTATCAGTATGACAACACTTTTGGAGATACAAAATATAAGCTGAATTATTACCAGAAGGACAATGTTATTTTTGCAACATTTTTGAATGTAATTCCTATGAGTAAACTTGGAATAAAAGCTGTTATGCCTGGTTGCCTTAGGATGAATATTGTTTCTATTGATTTGGGTGATGATTTGCTTTTGTATCTTGTTGCTGATGTAAGCGCAAAAAATTTGCTGGGTGTTCGCGCTCAGATTCAGGATTCAATGACTGTTAGAATGAACGCTATTTACAGGTGGTTCTTACAACAATATAGATAGGAGTTTATTTATGACTGTAAAAAAAATATTTATGGCGGTTTTGTTTGGAGTTTCAATTTTAACAAACGGAGCTTGCCGTTCTAAAGGAAATGCTATGGATTCAATTAAAGGAAAAAACGGATTGTTTGCAATTATGGAAACTTCAAAAGGTGAAATTGCTTTGGAATTGTATTACAAAGATGCACCTTTGACAGTTTGTAATTTTGTGGGCTTGGCAGAAGGTTCACTTGATGCCGCGAATGGAAAACCTTTTTATAATGGTTTGAAATTCCACCGGGTAATAAAAGATTTTATGATTCAGGGTGGTGACCCGCGTGGCAATGGAACTGGTGGTCCAGGTTATAAATTTGCGGACGAGGAAGTTCCATATAAATTTGATAAGGCAGGCTATCTTGCAATGGCAAATGCCGGAGCAAATACAAACGGTTCGCAGTTTTTTATTACTCATGTAGAAACTCCTTGGCTGAACGGCAAGCACACAATTTTTGGTCGTGTAGTGACTTCTGCTGATCAGGATGTTGTAAATGCTGTTGCCCAGGGTGATGAAATAAAATCTGTCACAATTATCCGACAGGGTGACGAGGCACAGGCTTTTAAGGCAACTCAGGAAGATTGGGATAATTTGAATAAAGTTGCGATTCAGAAGGCAAATGCTGCAAAAGAGGCAAAATATGCCGCAAAAATCGCAGAAGTTGAAAAGAATTTTCCGGGTTTTTCAAAGACAGTTGATGGAATTTATTACAAGACTACAAAAGCCGGTTCTGGTGAAAAATGCGGAAAAGGCAAAAATGCGAATGTAGATTACAAAGGCTACCTTGTTGACGGAACTGTGTTTGACGGTTCAAGTGGAATGATTCAGGGTGGACACGAAGCCTTGAATTTTACAACTGGAGCAGGACAGATGATTCCGGGTTTTGACTCAATGGTTCAGGATATGACAAAAGGTGAAGTTAGAACTTTTGTTCTTCCGCCGGATTTGGCTTATGGTGAACGCGGATATCCGGGAGTTATTCCAGAAAGCTCATACATTGCTTTTGATGTAAAATTGAACAGATTTTAGCGGACGGCTTAAGGATAGTAGGGGCACGAAGTGTTTGCAAAGCGTAAAGTGAAACGTGCGTTTTGCAAATGCAGGCGAAAGCCGGAACCCCGGATAGCCTGACGGTACGAAGTACCGGAAGCCCCAAAAAGAAAATTATAATTTTATTCGGAAAACCTTTGAATTTCGTTCTGGAGTCCAAAGGTTTTTTCGTTCTTCGGGGAGAGATGAAATTTTTTCGGGTTTAAAGCCAAGTTGCTCAAACCAGTCGGAAGTTTGGGTTGTTAAGATAAAAACGGATGAGATATTTTTGCTTTTTGCGCGTGAAATAAGGTATTCAACAATTTTTGGGCCGATTCCTAGATTTGAAAAAGATTCGTCCACTGCAAGTCCGGCAATTTCGGCCTGTTTTTCGTCATAAACGTGAAGAGAAGCGGTTGCGCGGATTCCACCGTCGATTTCGTAAACAATGTAGTCGGTAAGGCGTGAGTTTAGGTCGTTTTCGGTGCGCGGCAAAAGAATTTTTTTCTGGATAAATGGATTCATTACGGAAAGAACGGCTGGAATGTCTTTTTGTGTCATCGGGCGGATGTGACCGTAGTTCTGGGAATAAATCATTGTGCCTGAACCCAAGTCGCTGAAGATTTCGCAGGGAATTGAACCGTTCTGGGAGCCATTTAGAATGTGAGAACGGGTAACTCCATTTTTGCAGGCGGTTTCGGAAATTTTAAGAAGAGAAATTATTTTTTTGTCTTCGTTTTGCTCGTTCAATTCGATAAAATCATGAAGTTCTGTTAAATCCATTGCGGGAATATTTCCTTCCGGGGAAATTCCCAGTGCCGGTGGAACTTTAAAATTTTTTTCAGAGATTAAACCGTTCTTTATCAGAAAAAACAGTTTATCGGCTTTTAAATTTGTTGCGATTGATTCTGCCAATTCAACGGAAGAAATGTTGTACGGCTTTCCTGCGCTGCTCCACCCTATGCATGGAAAAATAGGTATAAATCCGTTGCTCAAGGTATTTTTTATTGCGTCTGTCTGAATCCGGTCGATTTCGCCCGCGGTGCAGTAGTCAATGCCGTCTAGAACGCCTTTTGCGCGCGCGCGAACCCAGTTTCCGATTGTGGCCGTTATGTGGTTTGCGGCAAGACTTGTCATTACAACGTTTGAAATGTCGAACGCGGCCATTTTTATAAGGTTTATTCCTTTTTCATTTGTAATGCGGGTTTCGTTTTCGTAAGTCCATTTTATTCTTGAGGTTTTTAAAACCTGGTCAATGCGTTTTTTTGAACCTGGAACGATTGCAACTTTTATTCCGGCCTGATGTAAAAGAGCTATGTCGCGGATATGGCTAGAAAACAGTGGGGAATCAATTATTTCGTCATCAAGATAAATTACAACTGTCGCATTCTGGAATTTTTGAATGTAGCGGATTACATCGCGGATCTGCTGTGCTTTTTTTTCGGTTTTATTGTGCTGCATATTTTTAGTATACAGTTTATGTGGAATGTGTAAAAGATTTTTCTTTGTTTTTGGATTGGAGATTGCGTTTTGGTTGGAAAATTGTTTTTTTTGATTAAGATTTATGTTCCGCACGGAATTTTTCTGTGTTTATTTTGCTGTAAACGCAGCCGCAGTATTGCTGACGGTAAAGTCTGTATTCTTCTGAAAGTTCAAGGCTTCTTTTGAATCCGCCCTTTTTCTTGAAATCTGAAAATAGCCATTTTGGTGAATTTTTTGTTGAAGAATTTTTAGAATTGCAAAGTTCAATTCCGATTGTGTTGATTTTTTCTGCGTCTTTGAACGGAGATATGCTTAATGTTGTGCAGAAATATTCAAAATTGTTGTCATAAGCGTATTCGTATGCTTTTTTCAGGCGGAATTTGTAACAGCGGCGGCAACGTTCGCCTTTTTCCGGTTCATCTGCGAATTCAGGATGATTTTTTATATCAATTGCGGTGTAAAATTCTTGCGGGTCATAATTTTGTTCAATGAATTTTACATTGTTCTTAAAGGCGGCTGGAAATCGCGGTAAAAGAGTTTTTAGTTCCTCAAGCCGGCGTTCGTATTCTTCTTTTGGAAAGATGTTTGGATTGTAGTAAAGAATTGTGATGTCAAAAAATTTTGCCAGATATTCAAGAACATAAGAAGAGCAAGGTCCGCAGCAGGCATGAAGCAATAAAGAAGGTCTGGATGCCGAAGAAACCAGACTTTCTATTGTTTTTTCGAGTTCTTTTTGATAATTCTGTTTAGCAGATTTCGCAGTCATTTGACTTTGTTGTAGTCAAAGGTTTTCCGTCTGCGGTCAATTTTGTTCCGGCGATTTGCGCGGTAAAATCTTTGATTTTCATTTCTACTTTGCAGAATTTATCGATGTCTATTTTTGCAGGTTTCTGGAATGATGCATCTGCGCCTTCCAGAATAACTGGAGTTCCTGCGGCTGCCCATGGAGCGGTAAGAAGCTCAACTTTTTCTTTTCCGTCTTCTGTGTAGTCTGCTGCAAGCAACATTCCGCGGCTTTCTACGCCCTTCATTTTGCGTGGCGCAAGATTTGAGGCGATTATTACATGCTGGCCGAGCAATTCTTCTTCTTTTAAGTATGGTCTAAGTCCAGACTGAATTATTCGGTCTTCTCCGGAACCGTCATCCATATGCTCAATGTAAAGCCGGTCGCCCTGCGGATTACATTCTACAGATTTGATTACGGCAACTTTTAATTCAATATGCTCATTGAAATATGCTGTCTGGTCGTCTGCAAGTTTTGGACCTTCTGATTTTTTTGCCGGAGCGGATTTTGGCTCTTCTTTTTTTGTCTCTGTTTTTTGAGCATTTTTGCTGTGTGGATCTGGTGTTGCTGAAAGAAGTTCCTCTAGGTCAAGTTCGCCGCCAAAGCAAGGAACTGTTATTGCCCAATTTTCTAGAACCTGCGGGTGTATTTCGCCGAAAACGCCGACTTGTTTTCCTTTAATGATAACAGCGGCTTGTCTGCCAGGAATAAATCTTGGGTCATTTGATTCTTTTACTTCGTATTTATGGTCAAGGAAGTAAAGAACGGAAGCAACTTCTGAAGCGGCAGTGTTGTAGTTTGCGTTCGATTCAGCGGAAAGGAATCCAAGGCACTGTCGTGTTCTAGTTCCTGTGTTTTCTTCCGGGCAAAGATAAGCAACTTTACCGATTTCGAAAATTTTGTGCGGATAAATTGCATTTGCCGATTTTGATTCTGCTCTTAATAATGATGAAAGAATGTCTGAACGCACAAACTGATAGTTTTCGCTCATCGGGTTTGCGATTTCAATTACGTGCGCCGGGTCGATGTTCATATTTTCAATATAATCTTTGCGGGAGCCAACGTAATTAAAAATCATCTCCTGATAGCCAAGTCCGACCATCAAGGTTTTTGCTTTTCGTGAATAATAGGTTATTGGAAGAAGACGACCGATTGTAAAATCGTTTGGTTTTGCCGGCTCGTAAGTTTCAAGTTTTGTGCCAATCATTACGTCTTCTATTACATCAACTTCGTGAAGGAAGTCGTTTCTGTAAGGCGCAGGAGAAAGTGTGTATTCAAAATCATCGTCGGCAATTTTTTTAGAAACAACTTTTGAGCCCATTCTTGTAAGTGCATCTAGAACTGTTTCGTCATCAAAATTTGTTCCAAGCAATTTGTTTATGTGCTTTAAGGTTGCTTTTGTCTTTGGCTGGAAATAGAATGGAGCCACAACATCGCGGCCGAAACAAGTGTCGTACGGATGTTTTACCATGATTGGCTCAATTTCGTAGCCAACGTCAGCAAAGTCGCAGGCAACAATGTTCGCGGCAAGCATAAGGTTTTCCATATTATCGCCTGTAAGCTCAACCATAAGACCTTTGTCGCCAACCTGAACTGCTCCAAGAGTTGCGCTGTTGATAACAGGAGCCATAGACATAATTTCATTTTTATCATCTGCAAGGATTGGGAATTTCTTAAAATCCTTGATAATCCAGCCAAAATCTTTTCCTTTTGGATGTTCTGTAAGAATCTGGCGGCAGGTCAGTGGTTTTTCAAACTGGAGAGGAACAAAAGAAGTTGTGTCCGGGTCAACTGCCTTATAATGAACCGGAAATTTTATTTCTTCAACACGGTAAACGCCCATAGAAATTGACTTTCGCTTGCGTCCGAAGTTCCATGCAAGTTTTTCCTGAGTCTGGATAATGTCTTTTAGCATTGGGTCGTCAATCGGTTTTCCGTTGATAACAAAAGCGACCATAAAAGGGCGAATATCTTTAAGTTCCGGGTCTACAGTAACAATTCTGTTTCCGCAGTCTTTAATATTTTCTTTTGTAGAAAGGAATTTTGAATAGTCAACAGTTTTTCCGCCACGGTGAAGCCTTAGCTGGCGTGCAACTCCGTTGGTTGACCACAAGTCAGGGCGGTTTGTGTCGTTTAGTTCAATTTTAATCACACGTTCTGATTCTGGTTTGGAAGTATCAGGTTTTTCATCAAGTTCGGCTTTTGCGTAAGTAAGAACTTTTTCAAGGTCGTCATAATTATATTTTTTTTCAAGAAGTTTAAAGAAAAGCTGTTCGT
>CAVGBY010000102.1:0-7108 GCA_963627355.1 uncultured Prevotella sp.
GTCTACATCCTATAAGGGCGATTCTGTCAATCAAAAGGCTGTTTTTCGCGTGCTTACGTTCAATACAATATTGGAGGATAAGATGAAAAAATTATTCGCTTTCATCTCGGTTTTGCTGGCGTTCTCAGCAGCAGTGTTTGCTGACGTAACAGTGAAAAAACTCGACGGTGACAACGTGGAGGTTACATTTTTCTATGGCAACCCGCGTGCATCAGAAGTTCTTCTTGCCGGAGACTTCACAAACTGGCAGAACGGTGCCTTGCCGATGACAAAGACCGACAAGGGCTTCACATTGACAAAGACTTTCAAGACGGCTGACGAGCTCCGCTACAAGTTCATCAGCGACGGGAACTGGACAACAGACCTCCGCGCGCCTGACTTTGTAGACGACGGCTTCGGCGGAAAGAACAGCCACGTTGTGATTGCCGACATGGTTTCTGGTGATGATGACGCTGGCGCAGGAAAGGCTAAGATTAATTTTGTTTCTTGGACAATGATGGGTGTTCAAAGTAAATTTACCACACAAGGTGCTTATGATAAAACAAGCAAAGGTTTGGATTTTGACAGCGCTTCTATTGGTTTTAAATCTTATGATAAATTTACAGGTATGTTCCTTCCAAATGCACCTTTCTATATTGAAATCGCTTTGGCTGAAACACCTCTTGATAATGAGAAAAAACCAAAACCAGGTGCACAAAACCCAATTTATCTTGCAAAGAAGAACACTTTCAATGAAGACACTATAGAATTTGAAGATGGAATCCGTGACTTCATTTCTGGAGTGCTTTCTAGCCCGGTTGCATATTTTGCCCAGTCTGAAAACAATTTGAATATTTCTGGAGGAGCAGGTACAAGAGCTTTTCTTGGTCATTTAAAGTTTGGCTGGAATACTCCATACATTAACTACTTGACAGGTTTTAACTATGCTAAACCAGATGTTCGTCAGGCAATCACTTGGACAACAGTATGTTCTTCTTGGGATGCTGGTTATGACCATGTCGGAGGTTTCAATCAGTTTAGTCTTGGCTCAAAAGCTGTTGCAGCCCTTGAGGAAGCTACAGGCATGACATTTGATATTGGATTTGCTCCTAACCGTTCTGCAGACAGACGTGGTTACAAATTTGGTTACTGGGGATGGGCAGACATCAAAAAAGATGATTTTGTAATTGATTTCCAGACAAATGGTATGTACGATGATAAATATATGTTCTCTGATCCAGTTGAACATGACTTTATTCTTGGTGCAAAAAACACATTTGCTGTAGGCGATGGAAAACTTGACATTGCTGTGCAGGGACTTGTTGCAACACATCAGAAAGATTCAGATAAAATCAAGAAAGACAATATTGAAGCGACAGGAAAATACACTAGCGGATTTGCAGGTAGTGCTCCTGATTGTATAGGTCAGTATTTTGGACATTCAACAGATGTATTCTATCGTACAGGCGATATTGACGGTGCTAAAAACTTTGCAGGAAATGTTCAGGTTGGTTACAAGGCAGAAACATTTGGTGCAAATGTAGAATATCGTTTCCGTGGTGCGCAGGCATCTATGCTCTATCTCCGTGAGAACCATGACGATGGCACATTTGATCTTTCTGGAACTCTTGGTGTATTGAATAGCCAGAGAATTGGATTCAATGGTTTTGTAAATCCTACAGAAGCTCTTAGCATCAATCTTGGTGTAACAGCTGAAATGCCACTTGAAAAGCTCGATTCATCTGACACATTTGTAAAAGGATATGTTGACAATCTTGCTTCATGGTATGGAAGTCGTCATCTTTCGGAAAACACACCTCTTTTCGGAATTGATAGTGGTGTTGAAATGACATTCAAACCAGCTGCGACATATGCGATTTCTGACAATATGACAATTGGAGCTTATGCTGACATGAACTTCAAGAATTATGATGTTGGAAATGATAAATTTGGAACTGAATATATTGGTGAGAAATATAGTGCTTCTGATTCAAAATTCCGTTTCAAGAAGGCAGGTGCTACATTCAGCATGACTCCTGATAGCGATATTGTAAAAGGCGTAAATATTTACTACGGACTCGATATGTCTAACAGTGTAAAATATTTCAATACATTGATTGGTCAGGTAAACTTCCCTATGGATATTACTGCAAATCTTGCAATTGGTATCAAATCAGAAAATACAGCTTCTGCTGAATCATTTGATTCTGACGTAAACAATCCGTTTGCATTTGCTGTAGGTGTTTCAAAGAAATTCAAGGGAATGAAAAAGCCTACTTTGTACGCACAGTTTGTATTCAATATGGATCCATTTAAAGACTTTGGCGACGGTCAGGATGCTCTTAACCTTGACCGCGCTAACGTAGGTGGAATCTATGATGCAGAAGACCGCGGTTCAGTTGATCCAGTAGATTACTATGATGGAGAAGCTGCAGTTCGTGTTGGTATCCGTTGGGATATATAAAAAATAGTGAAAGCGAATTGATATATTGCCGCTTGGCGACAAGCGGCAAAGTTCAGGCGTTTTTATAAACTAAAGAATTATACTTTAGGAGAAAAGAATGAAAAAATTAATAATCAGCGCAATCTCTGCAACTGCACTTCTTTTTGGATTTGCTAGTTGTTCGGGTGATTTGCACGATATGAATGATGCACCAATAGTAGGAGTACCTACAAAAATTGTTGGTGCTATGAACTATGATGGTGGAAATGTTTTCTCTGACATGGTAAAAGTTGATGAACTTACTTCAACTTACACTTTTATATATTCAGCAGGAATGTCTGCAAATTGGGGCTCTCCAAGCGATGGTGTTGCCTTTAAAGTTGGATATGAAAAAGATGGTTGGGACACTTGTTGGTCTCAGGAATCAAAGGGAGATACGACACTTGCTGATGGAAAAGGAGAAGTTGTTTGTAAAGCTCAAAATTCTGAAAACATTTCTTTTGCAGGTCTTACAGATGGAAAAACATACAAAATTACAGCTAAAGCTGGTGTTGCCTCTGTGACTGTAAGCATTGAAAAAGCTGATGATATTCCATCTTATACACTTAATGCCAATGGAATCTTACATTCAATGAGCTATACGGCAGACGGTGAAAAAGGTATCTACAAAGCAACAATTACACCAACAAGCGATACTCTTGAGCTTAAATTCTTTGATGGCACTAATAACTATGGTTCTTCAAGTGACTCTATCGATGTTAGTGGAAAGGATACGGATGATAATGGAGCTATAGCAAGTAATCCTGCTGTAATAGGAAAATTGTCTACAACTATAACAACACCTGCTAAATTTACTGGCATAAAGAAAGTTGATTCTTCAAAGTACTATGATTATATTGTAGTACTTACAATAGATGGTGATGTAACAACAGCCACAATTACCCGTGTGATTCCAAAACATGAAGTAACATTCAATATTACTGCTTCTGGTTTAAACCCAAATGCTTTCGTATATATCAATGGTTCTCCATGGAGTTGGGGTGGAGGCTGGCCATTTACAGCTTGGAATTCAGATGACGCAGAAAAAACTAAAGCCTGTTTACTACTGAAAGATAAATTTGCTACAGCTGATTCTGACGGAAATGCTAAATTTGGGGCTGTAAAAGTCAATTTGGAAGACGGAAAATCAATTGATAACTGGGTTTTAAAACTTGTTGATATAATTGGTTCTGATTCAGCCGCATACGAACCTGGAACTATAAATTATGACAATGGAAAAATTCCTGAATTTACTCCACTTAGTGGTAAACCATCAACATTTGAAATAAATGTTAAAAACACAGGTTCCGCTTATGAAGTAACAATTTCAGAGGCTGTAGAAACTCCTCCTACAAATTAGTTTAACTAATTTTATTTTCAAACGGACTGGCGGAGAAATTCTGTCAGTCCGTTTTTTATGTTTAATAATAATTGAGGAAAATATGAAAAAAATAAAATATTTGGCACTACTCTTTGCAGCACTGTCAGTATTAATTGCAGGTTGTTCTAATGGGAATGACTCAGACAGCAATGAATCTTCTGTAGATGAATCACTTGCACCTGTTGCAGAGGGGTATATACGTATAAATTATCTAGGAAAGACTGCAAAAGATTTATGGATATGGAATGATTTTGATTCAAGCGAAATCAGTAAATGCTCTAACTGGACTAGTCAGGCAGTTCCTTTTAATGAAAAAGCTAATGGGAATTTTAAATATGCGGATATAAAACTTGCAGAAAACCCAACACAAATAAGTTTTATTGTTCGATCAGAACCTAGTGACAACGGAAAAATAACAGAAAACCTGTCGTTCCTGTTCCCATCCAAATATTCAGAAATATTTGTAAAGGGAAAAAATTCAATTTATATTGATAAAGAGTGCACAAAAAAAGCAAGCGGTCTTATTTCGGCTTCTATAGACGGTGATAATCTTATATCTTTCACAATTAGTGGAACTGCAAAGCCTTCTAAAAATAGTATAAAAATTGAATCAAATGGAAGAACCATTAATCCTACTGCTGTTGCGTCTGACAAAGCAATTGTAAATGAAAGTTTAAAAGAACTTGGATTTGTCACTGTTTCATACACAGATGAAAATGGTACTGATATTAGAACTGCAATTCCAAAAGATAGTCTTCTTGATTCTTGGTATGCAGACGAAATTTCTTCTGACGTTTCTGTTTTAGGATATAAAGATGGTGTATTTAAAACATGGGCTCCGCTTTCATCTAAAGTACAGGCTCTGATTTTTGCAACTGCACAAGATGCAAAAAATGGAAAAACTGCAATTGAACCAATTGATATGATTAGAAATAGTGATGGAACTTGGAATACAGAAAATGTTGCGTCAAAAGTTGGAACAAACAAATATTATAAATACCGATTTGTAAACAATGGAACAACAAATGATGTCTGTGATATTTGGGCAAAAGTAGCTTCAAAGGATAGTGTTGCAACGCAGATTGTTTCTATTGATGATGACCCTGCAAAGCCATCTAACTGGGAAACTAATTATACAAATCCATTTAAATCCGCAGCCTATAATGGTGCAATAATTTACGAAATGCACATTACAGACTGGTCTCAGGCCTTCCGCGGATCTATGGAAAAAGACAAACCTGGAACTTTTAAAGAAATTGCGGATGCGCTTGGAACAGATGGCAGTGGAAAGTTCGCTGAACATCTTAAAGATTTGGGCATAACACATGTGCAGATACTTCCAATGTTTGAATATGATGTGGTAAAGAAATTTATTTCAGAAGGAAAACAGGAAGAAACTGCGACTGATACTGGATACAACTGGGGATACAATCCATACAACTGGAATACGCCAGAAAGTCGTTATGCAAATCTTACAGATTCAAGTGATGGAACTGTTGCTGTAAAAGAAATGCGTAATATGATAAAGGCGTTCCATGATGCAGGAATTGCGGTAATCATGGATGTTGTCTACAACCACACATCAGGAACAGGAAAAGGGTCTATTTATGATATGACGATTCCTCAATATTTTTATAGAATGAATGGTTCTGCTTACTCAAATGGTTCTGGATGTGGCAATGAAACCGCAACAAATCACAAAATGGTGAAAGCATATGTTATTGATTCATTAAAACATTGGATGAATGATTATCATATAAACGGATTCCGCTTTGATTTGATGGGCTTGCATGAAGAAGAAACAATGAAGGAAATCTATGATGAACTTTACAAAATTGACCCGAATGTTATGGTGTACGGCGAGCCGTGGACAGGTGATGGTTCCAAGAAAGATGACAGAGCAATATGTGCAGGGACTGGTTCTTCAGGCTATGGCTACGGCGCATTCGACGATGACTTTAGGGATGCAATAAAGGGCGGTGAATATGGTGGCTTCCAGATTGGCCAGGTTCAAAGCGCAAATTCTGACAGTGCCATAATAAAAGGACTTCTTGGAGAATCTGGCGAAAACAAACGCAATACAACAGGAATTCCTGGACTTGCGCTCCATTATGCTGAATGCCACGACAACTACACGCTGTTCGACAAGCTTGTTTATTCAACAATCGCGCCGCTTTCTGGAGATTTTGCAGACAAATTTGACGCTGCCTGTGATGATGTTATAAGCAGCAATGAAAAACTAGAACTCATCAAAAAAGAAAACAAACTTGCGGCGGCTTATGTGTTGCTCAGCCAGGGAACTCCGTTCATAAATGGCGGTCAGGAATTCATGCGCACAAAGAAAGGCGACCCTGACAGTTATGCAGCAGACAAAAAAGGAGGCGTTTTCTGGGACAACATTGATGAAGTCAACGCGATTGATTTATCAATGAAAGAAAAATATTCCGATGTCTACAATGTCTATAAAGGACTGATTGCATTAAGAAAAGCTAATCCAGATGCATTTGGTGCAAACAAGGATGCAGCGGCTGAAACAGTTTCTACTGGCGTAACAAAATACACAACCGGAGATTTCTGTGTGTTCTTCAATGCGACAGAAAAAGATGTTGTTCCTGAATCTGAAGAGATAGCTGGTTATTCAAAAGTTGTTGATATAACTTCTGGAGAACCAAAGGAAAGCAGTGAAATGGTTTCTTCTGTTCCGGCAAAGTCTTTTGTGATTTTGAAGAAATAGTTTTTTTATAAAAAGAGTGGTGGCGCCAGGTTTCATGGCGTCGCTTTTTACTTTACTAATGGAGTTTTGTTTATGGAAGAAAATAAAACATTTGATAGACTTATAAATGCAAGAAATTTTCATTATCAGAATTTTTCAATTTGGATGACTTTTTTTACAGTCATTATAGGTGCGTTATTTGTTGGTTTATATAATATTGATTCGTCAAAAAATAACATTCCGGTTTTGATTATATTAATATGTGGATATATCTCATCTTTCTGCTTTTTCATTTCTGCAAAAGGATATTTTTACTGGGAAACAAATTGGATTTCATTGATTCATAAATACGAGGAAAAATTAAGCGATGAAGATAAAGTTTATTCTGTTTTTGCGGACAAGGATTACAACAGCAATGTTTTAAATCCTTTTTCTGGAGCAATTTTTTCAACGTCAAAAATAGTTCTGTTCTTGGCTCTTTGTGTGACTATTTGCTGGGGATACTTATTGTGCTCAAAAATTTTGGAGCTTATAAAATTCAACTTCATAATTC
>CAVGBY010000103.1:0-7069 GCA_963627355.1 uncultured Prevotella sp.
TTCCTTACCTACCAGTTAATTATTTTGAATAATTTATATTATAGCACGATTTTAGAATGAATGGAAACTTCTCCGCTATCAAGGAGCTTTATTTCTCCATTTTCGAGTTTTACAGCAAGTTTTGCGTCCTCTGTAACATCCTGCACAACGCATTTAAAATTCTTGTCTTCCGTATTTATAACAGGCGAGATTTCAACCTCTTTTCCAACCAAAAAAGACCTTAATTTATATTCCTGCATTGATTTTTTGATTTCTTCAGGACCGCCGTCAAGGATAAAAAAAAGCTCGTTTATAACCTGCGCGCAAAGCTCCGACTGTCTTCTATTTTCTGCGCAGGAAATTACGCTTCCTGCAATATTTTTTAACTCTTCAGGCTGATTTTCGTTCGTTGTAATGTTGACTCCAATGCCAATAACCGCGGACTCAATCATTCCTGTTTCAAAATTTGCGATGCCTTCCGTAAGGATTCCGCAGACTTTTTTTCCGCCGACAAAAATATCGTTCACCCACTTTATTTTCGCATCAACGTTGTAGATTTTTTTTAACGCGCGGGCAACTGCAACTCCAGCAGAAGCTGTAATCACCGCGGGCTTTGTAATAGTTCCATTTGAATAAACAGCTGAAAGATAAATTCCGCTTTGCTCCGGTGAATAGAACTGCCGTCCCAGACGCCCCCTTCCGGAAGTCTGCTTTGCCGCGACAAAAACCGTTTTATGAAGAGATTTTCCGTCTTTTTCCGCCAGCTCACGCTTTGCCTGCGTGTTCGTGGAATCAAGCACATCAAAAAAACTGATTTTTACATCTTTGTCCGAAATATACTTTAAAATTTCAGATGCATTGTAAACATCATTCGCAACAAGCCTGTACCCTCTATTTGTAACAGCCTCAATTTGCGCGCCCTGTTTTCTTAATGTGTTGATTGCCTTCCAGACTGAAGTTCTTGTTACGTTACAGCGCTCTGCAAGTTCCTGCCCCGAAACAAAACCGTCTTCTGTTTTTACGTTTTGCAGAACTGAAAAAACAGAATCCTTTACAGTCATTAGTTTTTCTTTCCAAGAAGAGTGAAATTTTCAGCAGGATTTGAAAAAACGATTCCGCTTCCCGGTTTTGAAAGACATTCCAATTCCTTTACAGCATCAATAATCTGGTTTGCCTTTGCATTTTCAACAAGAACAAGAAGCATATCTTTTTCCGGAACAATTTCCACACCAAAAAAAGTGTCATCGCCAGGACGAGCCGTTCCGCGGGCAGAAAGAATAGTTCCCCCTGTTGCCCCCGCATTTCTTGCCGCAGCCATCGCGTCTTCGGCATAACCTTTATTAACAATTATAGTAATAAGCTGATGTGTTGTTTCTGTCATATTTTCATCCTTTCCGGTTGCTTTTCCGGACTTTACAAACTGAGAAACTTTTGTGCTGAACAAAATTCCAAAAGGTTGCTTTTTTTCAGAAGAAGATTCTTCCATTGCGTTCATAATTTTTTTTGTATTTTCAGAAGGAACTAAAACATAGACAATATCTTTGTTTGAATCTGCAATTCCCAAAATCTGAAGAAATGTGTTTGCCGCCGTTCCTTTTCCGCGGGAAATAGTACCGCCGTGCGCACCAGCGTCAACCGCCGCATGAGTCAAAATTTCACCGCAATCTCTAGGAACAATTCCCATAATCATGTCGTACATCATTTTTCCTCCGTTTTTGTTGTAATTTCATTTTTACGTTGCTTTGCCGCAAACAGAATTCCCAAGACCTGAATAGCAATCAGCGGTGTCATGGCAACAAGCGCAATAACTCCAAACGCATTTGAAGAGCCGCCTGCCGCATGGGAAGCGCCCATTGTAAACGAAAGAACAAAAGTTGAGGTAATCGGCCCGGAAGCAACTCCGCCGGAGTCAAATGCAATCGCCGTAAAAAGTTTTGGACAAAAAATCATAAGGAACAAGGCAAGAGCATAGCCCGGAACTATTATCCGCATAATACTAAAACCCTGAAGTGCACGCCACATTGTAAGACCAATCGCAACAGCCGAAGCCGCGGCCAAGAAGGTAAGCATAAACTTTCGTTTTATTGTACCGCCAGAAAGATTTTCAACCTGTTCCGTAAGAACCCAAACCGCAGGCTCTGCGCAGACAACAACCGCTCCAAGCAAAACGCCAGTCGCAATCAACAGGACATTCCAAAATCCGCCTAGTCCAGCGGCCTTTGCACCAAGCATAGCGCCAAGATGTTTTCCTGCATCCATAAATCCGCCGTTTACACCAATCAAAAAGACTGCAAGACCTATAAAACTATAAACAAGTCCGACAATTACTTTTGCCACTTTTTTTGGCGGCAAATGCAAAAGAAAAATCTGGAAAACCACAAAAAGAATAAAAAGCGGCAAGATTGAAAGCGCGGCTTCCTTTGCAAGTCCAGGAAGAAGCTGAATAAAAATTCCAAGCCCCACCACGTTTTCAGACTCTGACAAAATCTGATTTCCAGAATCTAACTTACCGGACAATGAAAGAAACATTCCGTATGCAAGAACCGCCATTATCGGACCGACAGAAGTAATTCCTGTAAGTCCAAAACTTTCGCTGTCCTTATCTGCGCCTTTTGCACGGACTGAAGAAACACCAATTCCGATTGCCAAAATAAACGGAACAGTCATAGGACCAGTTGTAGCGCCGCCAGAGTCAAACGCGATTCCACGGAAACTTTCCGGGGTAAAATACGCAAGGATAAAAACACCGATGTACAGAACCAGCAATGTAACTTTCAGCGACCAGTTCAACATTGACCTTAAAAGCCCTATGGTAATCAAAAGTCCAACGCCCGCCGCAATAATATAGACAAGCCCGGTTTTATTCACCGCAGAAAAAACACTGTGAATCTGGTCACCAAAAACCTGAATATCAGGTTCCGCAACAGTAACCAAAAAACCGATTACAAATGAAACGCTAAGCAAAATAAACAGATTTCTTTTGGAAACCAGTGCCGCGCCAGTCTGTTCACCCAGCGGACGAATTCCAATGTCAACGCCGAGTAAAAAAATCGTAAGTCCCAGAATAAGCAGAACACCGCCAATCAAGAACCTTACCAGAAGTGACGCTCCCAAGGGGGCGACAGTCAAGCCAAGAATAAGAACAATCAGCATTACCGGTAATACTGAAGTTACAGTTTCTTTTAATTTTACAAGAATGTTCAACTGTTAAACCTCCAAATTTATTTTTATTTATTTTTTATTAGTTCATTTTTTTGCCGTAGCAATCCCAACCTTTAAGCTCAATTCCTTCAACCCATCTTTTTGCCCAGGTTTTTGCTCCGTCCAAATCCTGATCTTTATAATTTCCACATTCTTTTTCTGTGGCCGCAGGAACAGGCTTATCCCAGACCGCAACTTTCTTAAGAATGTTCAACATTCGTTCTGCAATATATTTTTCATCACGGTCGCCAAAAACTGTAAAATAAAAACCAGTCCGGCAACCCATTGGACTAAAATCAATCACGCCTTCAACTTCGTCACGGATATACTCCGCAACAATATGCTCCAAAGAATGCAGTGCTCCGGTTGTCATAAATTCTTTATTTGGCTGGCAAAATCTTACATCAAATTTTGTCACAACATCGCCCTTTTCGCCGACTTTTTTTGCCGCAAGCCTTACATAAGGCGCGACAACCTTTGTGTGGTCAAGATTAAAACTGTCAACTTTGTAATTACCTTCTGTATGTTCCGCCATAATTCCTCCAAAGATTTTTTCTAATCCAAAAATTCAAGCATTTTCAAGACGACAGCCGCACATTCCTCTGAGGCAATCTTTTCATTAAAACTGTAAGTCACCTCATAACTGTCATCCGCATTGTCAGAGATACAACGCAGAATTACAAAAGGAATCTGACTCAAAAAACAAGCGTGGGCAATCGCCGCGCCTTCCATTTCCACGCAAGCCGGTGAACAAATTTCTTCTATATGCTCTTTTTGTTCCGCATACGAAATAAACTGGTCTCCGCTGGCAACTCTTCCACGAATCAGTTTATATTTTTTCGCGCTTTCAGACTGGGCAAACGCACTTTCCGCGGCTTCAATCATTTTTTCATCCGCATCAAAGACAGAAGTATGCATCTGAGGAATTTCCGTAGGCTCATAACCAAACGCGCTCGCATCCATATCATGATAAACCGCATCTGTTGAAACAACCATATCGTGGATGTGCAGATTTTCCTGGATAGAACCGGCAATTCCTGTGTTGATTATTCTTTCAACGCCAAACTGAAGAATAAGCCGTTGAGCGCAAAGAGCCGCATTCACTTTTCCAATACCACTTTTTACAACAACAACGTCCTTTCCGCAAAGATTTCCTTCATTAAAGACAAGATTTCCACATTCAGTTTTTTTAAGGCTTCCGTTTTTTTCCATTTCTTCGCAAAAAATGCCGATTTCAACATCCATCGCGCCGATTATTCCAAGTTTTTTCATATTTCTTCCTATTTATTTTCTGCTTTCTTTAATTTTGACTCTTTTGCAATCTGAACCACAAACGAAACCACCAGAAGAATTCCGCACACAACAACAGCCGAATCCGCAACATTAAAAGTCGGCCAGCGTTCCATTCCAAAAAGCCCGTAGAATTTTACATCAATAAAATCAACAACGCCTCGTTCCCTAAAAAATCTGTCTATAAGATTTCCGAATCCGCCGCCAATCACACCGCAAATTGCCCAGCGCTGAAGCATTGAAAAATCCTTGTTCCTAAAATAAACAACCACAACCAGAATCATTACAACTAAAGGAATAAAACCAAAACTCAGACGACGGAAAGCAAGCGGCCAGGAATCGCCAAGACTGAACGCAACCCCTGTGTTATAAACTCTGATTATTCTTAAAAAATCTCCAAAAAAAGCAGGACCGATTCCCAGATGCCCATTCGCATAATCAAGCGGAATGTAAAGCTCAACCAGAAATTTTGTCAGCTGATCCGACAAAATTATGGCAAAAGTCAATATAAATGGAATCAAATTCTTTTTCTCAATGTTCATATATCAAATATACCTTTTATAATTTTTTTTTTAAAGAAAAATTGAAAGAATTTACAGTCCGGTCGGAAAATCTATAAACTCAGTTTCAATGCCAGTTTCTTTATTCAGTTTTTTTGCAATGTTCTGAACGCCAATTGTCTCGCTAAAATAATGTCCCATCGCAATAAAATTAATCTCAGACTCTTTTATAAAATGAAACGAACTGTGTTCCGCCTCGCCGGTAATGTATGCATCCAGATTTTCAGAAACCGCCTGGGCAATATCAGACTGTCCACCACCGCCACCGGAAATAATCCCGACAGTTTTTATATTCTTTTTTCCAAAAGGAAGAACACAAAGAGGTTTTTCGTCTTTATTATGCGCAAGGCGTGCAAGCTCCTCCACAGAAACAGGATTTTCCAGCTCGCCTTTTACACCGCACAACATTCCACGCCACTCACCGAACGGCCGCAAGTTTTTTAAGCCAATCCGGGCGGCAAGACCATAATTGTTTCCATACGGATTGTTCGCATCCAGCGGAATATGACACGCATACAACGCAACATCGTTTTTAAAAAACGGCAAAAACCTTTTGTACGCAGCGCCCACAAGAATTTCTGTTTCCGGCCAAAAAAGTCCATGATGAACAAAAAGCAAATCCGCCCCGATTTCCGCGGCTTTAAGGGCGGTTCCATTACAGGCATCCACCGCAAACGCAACTTTTTTTATCTGTTTTGTGTCAGGCTCGCTGTTCTGAATCTGGATTCCGTTTTTTGAAACATCAGCAGGATAATCCTCAATCTTTAAAAAACTTCTAAAATATTTATCAAGCTCATTCAGTGTCATTTTTACCCCCTGCAAATTCCGGATTTTCTGGATTTTCTGTAGATTCGTCTTGTGCTTTCTCTTGAACTGCAGGCTCACCCGCCACTTTTTTGTAGAGCGGCGCCGGAATTGCGGTCAAAGTTTTTTCAACAATAATATTTAATTTTTCAAGATTTGGCTCGCGTTTTAAATTCAAAAGATATGCTATGAACGGCGAAGTCTGCTGGACAAATCCAAAACCTTTGGTGGAATATTCTGGCAAATCTGAAAGCTTAAAAAATCCGCCTACATTCTCCGGCATCTCCTTTGAAAAATCATCAAAACAGATGTCGCTCATCCAGTCACCAACCACAAAAATAGGCTCGACATTTGAGTCTTCATTTTTTTCTTCCGAAGAGACAAAATTCAGCATTGCCAGAACTTCTTTTTCCGCATTGAATGAATAGAATTCCTTCTGCATTTCAAATTTAACAGGATTCTGAAAATAATTTATCTGCATAAAAAATTTCCGTAAAATCCTAAAATCCGCAAGATTGTGAAACCATTTTCCGTCGCGGGCATAAAAATCGCCGGAATAGACCTTAAACCCTTTTGCCGCAAGAAATTTCATATACGGAATATATTCAACAGAATCCGCACGCTTATCCGAAATCAAAATTATTGACTGGCCGTTAAAATGCTCTTTTTTTGCAGGTGAATAAACACGGATTTCCGCAGAAGAAAAACCAAGTTTCTCTGATTTTTCAAAACCATTGGTAAAATCTCCGGAAAGTCTGATTTTTGTTTCAACTGCCCCACATTCTTTTTTGCCCACAAAAACAGGACGATATTTTACAAGAACCGCACCTTCAAAAAGACACAAAATAATCACAAAAAACGTGCCGATTTTAAAGGCCACGCTATAATGGTCAACGTAAAGTCCGCCAGAAAAACGCAAAAACGCGCGGAAATTTGTAAAAAAACAAAAAATCGAAATCGCAAGGATTGAAAGCGAAAAAATATCCAGATTCCATGCAAAAACCTGCAAAACAGCAAGCAGAACGCTGATTGGAGCAAGAACTGTAAGCGAATCAACTTTTCCAAATTTCAAAAGAAAAATACGCACGCAGTTCAAAAGAATCAAAAAAAGAATCAGCATCTCGCCAAAAAAAGGTGTTTCCATACTTTTTGATTTTATATGAATTTTATTATTTATAGAAGATTAAATCTGATTAGAAGTGCGAATGGCTCGGTTGACGCTTTCTTTTTCTTCC
>CAVGBY010000104.1:0-7047 GCA_963627355.1 uncultured Prevotella sp.
TTTAACTCACCAAGAATCTGAGCAAAATCTTTTTCAGAAAGTTTGTTGCTATTGTCATTACCGTTTTCTTCATTTTCATTATTGCTGTTATTATTTTCGTTTTCAACCATACGTTTAAATTTAAGCACATACAGCAAAAATGGCAAGTCAATTCTTTAAATCAACTGGAATTGATTATCTTCGTTCTATAATAATATTATCTTTTCGGCGTAAGGTTTGCGGAAATGTACAGGACGTCCTGGAGCCATTCCAGACGCAGGGAAAAGATTTCTGGCTCGTAGCCTTCACATTCTATCTTGAATTTCCACACATTGCCGGAAATAAGTTTTTCCGCCGGAATCTGGTCAAGAGGAATCCAGCTCTTGTTATAAAGAACAGAAAAATTAGCCATGGAAGTAATCTCTTTTCCGGTCGCACAGTCATACGCATTCGGCTGAACCGAGATGTTTCGGCGCATATTTTTTAAGAAGTCAGCCTTTATAAGGACATCTTCCTTTGTTACGCCAAAAGATTTCCACCACACGTAAGGACCCGCCACAACTTTTATACGGTAGTTCCCGTGCGGAAGATAAACTTTTTTTGTTGAATAAGTCCTGTTGCGCGCGTTTTTTTCATCCGGATGCTTTTTTTCCGAAACCTGCGTTAAAACCCGCCGCGTGTTCATTATTTCAGGAATCTGGTCGCCGTCATTTTCAAAAAAGAACGCCCTGACCGGTAAATCAGACCCGGAAGTGCTTGTCGCAGGCATTTTCATCTCTATTTCAACTGGCGTATACCACGAACGCAATACAGTCGCATGGAAAAACCCTTCAAACCAGCCGAAAACACACAAAAAGGCAAAAACTGTGCAGGCCGCGACAATCGCCATAATGCGGTTTCGCCTTCGGTCCTTTGGAATATATTCAATTTCCTTTAAGACATTGTTTGAAAGAATTATCTTTGCAAGCTGAACACGTATGCTGTGGACATCATAATGCTTTAAATATCTTTTTATTGCCTTTATAATCGGCAAAATTGACTGATACCGGCTTTTAGCCTTTGGACGCATCATCTTATGGATAAGGTGGCAGACGCACCGCGGAATTTTCTTGTCAATCTTGCGTGGAGAAATATATTTTCCCTTTTTTATTATATTCAAAGTTTCAATCGTCAAAGTTCCCGGATAAGGCTTTGTACCGGTAACCATCTCGTAAAGCATAACGCCAAGCGCGTAAATATCCGCGCGGCAGTCAACTTTCGCGCTGTCCTCAAACTGCTCCGGCGGCATATAGGCAGGCGTTCCAAGGGCAACCCCGCTCTGCGTAAGGGTATCTTCCCCGGAAGTCTCAGAGGCGATTCCAAAATCGGTGATTTTAATTTCCGCTCGTTTTGAAATAAGAATATTCCCCGGCTTTATGTCACGGTGAACAATATTTTTGGTGTGGGCAAATTTCAATCCGTAGCAGGCATCCTGAATTATCAGCATCGCAATCTGCGGACTTACCGAAGTCTGTTTCTGAAGAATCTTATCGACCGCCATACCGTCAATAAATTCCTCCACAATATAATAAGCATTGCCTTCCGTAAAAATATCATAAAAATTAACGATATTCGGATTCTGAAGCTCGCCAAGAATCTTTGCCTCAAGAATAAATCTCTTTATGTTTGTTGAATTCTTTTTTGCAGTAAGTTTTTTAATTATAACCGGACGTTTTAAAGTCGGATGAGTCGAACGGTAAACAACCCCCATTCCTCCTTTTGCAATAATTCCTTCAATTTTATATTTTCCAATTTTTTCAGGAAAAACTTCTGCCATCTTATCCCCCAAACTATTTCAAGAAACATTCTACATTAAAAAAAAATTTTATTCACCAACTTGAACTATGTCACTTTCCAGGTCAATAGGCTTGTCTTTGTAAACAAGAACAACATTCTGCCTGTCCGGATTATGAATCTGAATATATTTTCCGTGCTGACGCAAGGCGTAATTCCCCTGAATCGGCCGGTGTCCGCCAAAATAAAGCGCATCAGGATTTCCGGTAAGCGAGTCCAGCATTTTTTTTACGCTGTCATCTTTTGCGGCGTTATTTTCAGTCCAGGTAAGACCAAGAATAACCTCATCCTTCTCCATCCCGCCGATCAGCTCATCGCGCAAAAAAGCCCTTGCCGGCTCCGCGTGGCTTATAACGCAATCTGGAAAAACCGCCACCAGCGGAAGATTTTTTTCAAAGCACGAAATAACCATAAGAACATCATCGCCGTAAATCTCAGACATAAAATCCTTTACCATCTCGCCTTCATTCGCAAATTTCCTAAAAGGATAGTCGCCCGGTCCGCGTTCATTCATTATATTCTCGTGGTTTCCCTTTAAAATATGGACATTAGCAGGAAAAGCAATCTTAAGCTCCATTACCATAGAAAGCAAAGTCAAGCCTTCGCTCATTTCGGCGGTCATCGCTTTTCCGTCAAAAATTCCACGCTCAAAATCCTCCAGAGCCTCCATCCAGCGGAACCGTCCACGCAGTTCCGAATGTAAAAGGTCTCCGACAAAAACAATTCTTGCCTTGTCTTCCTCCAGAGCCTGAAAAATCGAAATCTGTTTTTTTACCCCATTTGTTTCCGAACACGCAAAAGATTCCGGCAGAACAAAATTTAAAATATTCCGCAAAAAATAAGAACGCGCGTGCAAATCCGGCACAATAATCAGCGGAAGTTTTTCACATTCCGCTCCGGAAAAATCAAGCAGACCTCCCAGCCTGTTAAAATCAGCCGCCGGCCTGTAAGAGCAAATCTCATTTTCCAGAACCGAAGCCGCAAAATCCGCAACCGAAAAAAGATAATCATGTTCCGGCAATCCGCGCAAGGCTGAACTGTCCTTTAAAAATAACTTAAGTTTCTCGCTCAACTAAAATCCCGAACCCGTATAAAAATACAAATCTACAAAAACACCGGGCAAAAAGCCCTCCGCTCAAATCACGAAATAACAAGATTCATCGTGCCGATAGTAATTTTGTCGCCCTTGTTAAGACGAAAATACTTGTCCTCGGGAATCCTTCTGCCATTCACAAAAGTTCCGTTCGTGCTTTTTTCATCCTTTATAAAATATGCGTCCCGGATTTTCTGGATAACAGCGTGGTGGCGGCTTGCAAGCTTGTTGTCAACCACAATATCATTGTCGTACTCCCGTCCAAGCGTAATCTTTGCGACAAGCTCAATTTTCTTCTTATTAAACATCAAATATTCCGCCGGTGAAGATTCAGAAATCTGCTCCAGATGCCTTCCTACCGGAGACTCATTGATAATAGTTGTATTTTCCATTTTTTTTCCTCGAATATCTATTAATTATCGCCCACCTTGCAAAGAATGTCAAAAAATTTCAATTATTAATGATAAGGGGGAATGTCTTCCCTACGTTCGGAACTAAAGTTCCTCACTACTTTACAAAAGCCTAAAGTCTTTTGTAAACCCGCTTTTTAATCCACATCGGGGAACGTCTTCCCCTCGGCTCAAAACTCCGTTTTTCGCCTACCCCTTCCAGCGGGGACACCCCGCGAGTTTGCAAAGCAAAATCGATAGTTTACGTACAAAGCCCCGGCAAAAAATCCCTTGACAAAGCCCGTTCGCAAGGATAAATTTTCTGTATCATTTTATAATCTCAACAGGAGTTGTTATGAAAAAAATCATTACTTTAATCCTAGCGGTATCACTTCTTTCAAGTTTTGCATTCGCAAAAAACTACAAGGGTGACCTTCAGTTGAACTTTGGTGGCAGCACAGAACAAATGAAAGGTGAAAAAGACAATTTAGACTTCAAGGGCGAATCTGGAATGTTTGAATTTGACGTTCAGACCTGGCATCTTTTTGGAATCAATGACTGGTTCAGCGTCGGCTTTATGGGCGGAATCAACATGGGTTTAGGTTCCACAACAAAACTTGAAATACTTGATTTTGGTGACACTGGCGACTTGTCAGTTGCCGCCCACATGGACTTTTTACTAGGACCTGCCGTAGGTTTTACCATTGGCGATGTAGTCCGCTTCAACGTTACAACTGGACTTGATCTTGGATTCTTTAATATGTATTCCAGAGAAGACCCGACAGATTCCTCTAACTTGATAACAGCATACTGCTCACCGGTCGGATTCGGATTCCAGGGACAGGCAAAATTCCTTCCAAACGCAAAAGTAAGCCCTGTTGTAAGCTATAGAATTACAAGTGGTACTGCCAGCAAACTGTACACTTACGACCAAGGTGAAAATGAAACCGATGACTGGTCTGCAGATTCACTTAATGTTGTAAACGGCGCGTTTACAGTAGGAGTTTCTTTCAACTGGTAATCTAAAACAAAAACAAATATACAGTCACCGGAACGGATTTTTCCTCCGGTGATTTTTTTATCTTTTTGTAAATATTTTTCCTTTTATCTTTTTAAGTATATTTTTTGTGTGCTCCGTGGATTCTTCCAGTTTCTGCTTGATTACCTTATCCGCTTTTGTAAGCTGTGAATGTCCCGCCTTAAAAAATTCAATAACAGTGTCCTTGCATACCTTGCGCATTTCCGGGTCAAGTTTGTTTATCGTCTTCAGGATCTTTACAGAATTCTTTGCAAAATTCGCCTCAAGTTCGGTGTTTGTCCTTGCATCTGTTGACTCAATTATCTTAAACACGGTATCAACAAAAATCTCGCGTTCCTCCGGCTTAAGTTTCACAATCCATTCATTAAACGTATTGTGAAAAAATTTGCTTCCATAATCATTGTTTTCAAGAAGCACAAAATTATTTGCCATAATATGCCACGAAAACGGATCATGCTGCATAACGCCAGTTTCATCGCTTTCAACAAAAGCCTGCTTTCCTATGTGATGAAAAAGCATTCCCACAATCGAAAACTGCGGATAAAAAGACTGAACCTTGTCCGCAATCCGCAGGAATTCCGGGGATTTTACACGCGCCTCATAAAAACCCGGCCCGTCATTATTGTAAATACAGCCAATTCTGTCGAATATCTTTTTATCAGCAACCGCGCTTGCATACATCGCAAGGTTTCCGCCTTTTGAATGTCCGCCAACCATCAGTTTTCCTTTCAGGTTTTTTGCGGCTTTCTCAAGATATTCAACTGCATCTTTCTGGGCAGGAACCTCAGTTTCTGTCGCAAGGTTAAAATCCTCTTTCCATCCTACAATAGAATCATCAGTACCGCGGAAGCAGATAAAATTTGTCTTGTCCGGTAATTTATACGATGCCGCGGCAAACTGCTCCTCTATCGCCAGATCTGTCTTGGAAACATAACCTGTTATAAGGATATTTTCAAAACGTCTGCACCTTGCCGCCTGCAAAAAAAACGGCGCAGTCTTCCTGTTGATTAAAAGACCAGTTTCAGAGCGTTTTTTAAAGTCTTTGGCATTTTCAAAAAGTTCCGCAAGCTCAGAAAGTTTCTTTTCGGCAGCAAAATCGTAGTCCGGCAAAAGTCCGTCAAAATTCAAATAAGAAATCTGGCAAAGAATAAGAGCGTCTACCCTACAAAACGGCGACTGCTCAAAAGACAAATCACCGCGCCATCTAATATAATCTTCAATATTCGCCATAATTTTGTGTCCTTAAATGAAAATATTTGTTATATTTAATATACTAACAAGGAGGATTTATGACAAATTCTAATTCAACACAAATTTCTTTGGTAAAAGAACAGAACAAATTTCTTGCAAGAACCTACGGCTGGATGGCACTGGCCCTGCTCATCAGCGGGATTACGGCATTTGCCACAGCAACATATATTGGAATAATCGGGCTAGAGAAGGCTTACGGACTTTTTCGGGTAGGATTTCCAGTTCTTGCGATTGCGGAGATAGTTATTGTCTGGTGGCTTTCGGCTTCAATCAGAAAAATCTCTGTAACAAAAGCGGCTGCCATGTTTGTCATCTATTCAATTATGAACGGACTGACACTTTCTTCAATTTTTATTATCTACCAGTTCTCTTCGCTTGTTACGATTTTTGCAACAAGCGCGGCTATGTTTGCGGCAATGGCTCTCTACGGAACTTTCACAAAGCAGAACATTCTTTCATTCGGAAGATATTTTTTCATGGCTCTGATTGGTCTTATTATCGCATCTGTAATCAACATTTTTGTACATTCAACAAAATTTGACTGGATTATCTCAATCATCACAGTCGTTCTTTTTACAGGACTTTCGGCTTATGACGCGCAGAAAATGGTCCGCGTAAGTGAACACGCAGAAAACACAGATGTCTTCAAGAAAGCTTCAATCATTGGCGCTCTTGAGCTGTACCTTGATTTTATAAATATCTTCCTTTCAATGCTAAGACTTTTTGGAAAAAGAAACAGTTAGGCGCTAAAAATGCCGGTAAGCAAAGAATATTTAAAAGGTGTTTTTTACATCCTGCTTTCAGCCTTTAGTTTTGCACTGATGGCAATGTTTGTAAGGCTGAGCGGTGATGTGCCTTTTATCCAGAAAACTTTTTTCAGAAACAGCGTATCTCTTGTAATCGCAGTTTTTTCCATTTTGCTTGGAATTTTTAAGGGAGAATCTGAACAGTTCAAAATTCCAAAAGAAAGCTGGCTGTTCTTATTTTTGCGTTCAATCGCAGGCTCAATCGGAATTTTTGGCAATTTTTACGCGATTGACCATCTGATTCTTGCAGACGCGAGCATTCTGAACAAAATGTCACCATTCTACACAATCATATTCTGTTTTTTGCTTTTAAATGAAAAGATAAAGATTGTTCCTCTTTTTGCGATTATAACCGCATTTTTAGGAGCAATGCTTGTCGCAAAACCGTCTTTTGACTTTTCAAAGACATTGCCTTCTTTGGTAGGGCTTGCCGGTGGTTTTGGCGCTGGTTTTGCGTATGCCTGCGTAAGAAAACTAGGAAAACAGAAATGCTCCGGAAAAATTGTAATCATGTTCTTCAGCGCATTTTCAACGCTGCTTGCGGTTCCTTTTATGATTTTTAATTTTACCCCGATGTCAAAAATCCAGCTGTTTTATCTGATTTTAGCGGGAATCGCCGCCGCCGTAGGACAATTTACAATCACGGCAGCCTATTAC
>CAVGBY010000105.1:0-7031 GCA_963627355.1 uncultured Prevotella sp.
CTGCCCAGTATTTGTCGGCCGGAACTTTCACCTCGCCCATTGAATCGTGCTCAATTCTGTATTCCATAAATTCCTCTGCATTAAAAATAGATTTTTTTTATAAATTTATCGCTTCCAATTCTGGTTCAGAGTTCGGTTTAGTTCAACACGTAAAAAACTTATTGAGAAAATATTTACAGAAATCGGCATAAACTTACCATTTTGCGACGATTGCCTCAAGTTCATCCAGCATTGCCACAATCTTTTTGTGTCCGGCCGCTGTTCCGTCATAATGTTCCGCTTCTTTTCCAAGTTTCATAAAAAAATCCTGCATTGGAAGAAGTTTTTCCATAGGAACTTTTTTTATGTCGTACTCAAGAAGTATACTTCCTGTTACCGGATTGTGCTCAATATTCTTTACGGCATCCGATTTTGAAAGAATCGTCCTTGCCTTTGCGCAAAGTTCCTCATCCTTAAAAATCGGGGCACGCAGCCTTACTCGTCCCGGAAAAAAACTGGTTACAAGCATTTTTTACTCCATCAAGGCGTTTTATAGACTTTTAAAATACTGACCGTTCTTGTCAATAACCGACTGCATAGACTTTACGGACATTGCAACAGTTGTTGAGTTATGCAGAATCGCCGCAAGCTGAGGAGAAATAAGCCCCATAATTCCTAAGACAAGAAGAAGCGAATTTATCTCGATAATCTGGACGTTCTGCCTGTTGATTTTATTCAAAAGGTTCTGCCCTATTATCCGGGTTATTGCAAGACTTTCAAGCCCTTTTTCTGTAAGAACAATATCCGCCGTGTCTCCCGCAATAGAAGAACATCCTTCAATTGCAATTCCTACATCCGCGGCAGACAGTGCCGGCGCATCATTTATTCCATCGCCAAGCATGATAACTTTGTGACCAGATTTTCGTTCTTTTTCAATAAGCGAAACCTTGTCTTCCGGCAAAGCCTGGGAATGCCACTCGTCAAGTCCGGAATTTTCCGCAACTTTCCTAGCCGCTCCCTCTGTGTCTCCTGTTATCATCACGCAATGTCTGATTCCTGTCTGGCGGAGCATTGAAATAACTTCTTTTGCCTCCGGACGAATCGGATCGCCAATCGCAAGAATTCCTGCCAGTTTTCCATCATAAGAAAGATAGAGCAAAGATTTTCCGGTTTCCATTGAATGTCTCTGAATTTCCTTGACTTCCGGCAAAAACGGAATTTTCTCGTCGTCAAAAATAAAATGGGCGCTTCCAACGCAGACTTTTTTGAACGCGATTGTAGACGCAATTCCGTGCGCCACCTGATATTCAACTTTTGTATGGTTTTCAGGATGATGAAGCCCGGATTCTTCCGCCGCCTTTACAACTGCCCTTCCAAGAGGATGAGGGAAATGCTCTTCCAGACAAGCCGCTGTCTGAAGCACAAAATCTGCTGTAAAATCGTGCATCGGATAAATTTCTTCAAGAACCGGATTCGCGTAAGTTAAAGTTCCGGTCTTATCAAAAATAACAGTGTCCGCCTCTGAAACAAGCTCAAGGTATTTTCCGCCTTTTACAGAAATTCCAAGCTCAGCAGCCTCTTTCATCGCAGAAAGAACAGCAATCGGCGCGGAAAGTTTCATTGCGCACGAGTAATCAACCATCAAAGTTGACATTGTTTTTGTCAGATTTTTAGTTATAAGCCAGGTTACTGCGGCAAGCAAAAAGTTGAAAGGAACAATTTTTTCCGCAAGAAGCTCAGATTTTCGCTGCACATCCGCTTTTAGCCCCTGGGAATTATCAATCATATTTATAATATTCTGGACTTTTGTCTCACTTCCTGTTGTTCTGACTTTTATTATAATTTCACCTTCTGTAAGAACTGTGCCGGCAAAAACCCCTGAACCAGCCTTTTTTTCAACCGGCAAAGATTCCCCGGTAATACTGGCCTGATTTGCCATTCCCTCGCCGCTTTCAACAGAACCATCGGCCGGAATCATACTTCCTTCGCGGACAACAACAAGGTCTCCTTTTTTAAGCATTTCAGGCGGAACAGTTTTTTCTTCGCCATTTATAAGAAGATGCGCGGGCTCATTATTAACAAGAAGTTTATGCGCAAGATTTCCGTAGGAAACCCGCTTTGTTATTTCCTCGATTTCCTCGCCAAGGCTTAGAAGAAGATTTATTGAGCTTGCAGTATTTGTGTTTCCTGTAAGCGCCGCAACCATAAGCGCTGTGGCATCCAAAGTCTGCGTGCTGAAAATCTTTCCGGATTTAAGCATAACTTTTAGCGCGCTGAAAATTCTTGGAACAATATCAATATATAGAAGAAAAGTCCTGACAGGTAACGGCAAAAACCATTTTTTTAAATAATAATCACTGAAAGTTGAAATAAAAATTCCTGAAATGCTTTGTGTTTCCGGAATCCGAGCGACATTTTCCAGAAGTTTTTTGTCATTCAGATATTTTCCTGTAAGAGCCTTAAAGAGATTTTCAATTTGTTTCTGCGAAATTGTCTTCTGTTCATAATAAATAAGATAAGAGCCGACAACAGTGTTGACTTCAATATCATTTATTCCGTCCTGAACAGCCAAAAGACTTTGCGCAAGAATTGCCTGCCTGGAAGAAACCTCACGTTTGTCGTAATGAACGCGAATTCGGCCAGGCAGAGCATGATGAATAATTACATTCATAAAATTTTTAGGCTTTTTCGCCTTTTTTTGCCTGCTGATTGTTGTACTTTGCCTCGGCAACAATATCCTGAGCGTCTTCTTTTACAGATTCAGCAAAAGCCGCGGCATCGTCTTTAAGCTGCAGACCTTTTCCAACTACAGAAGCGCAAGCCTTTTTAAAAGCTGGATTCTTTGTGATAGAAACCAAAGCAACTCCGGCAACAACGCCAACACCAAAAGCAACCCATTTATTGGCAATCATTTTGAACCTCCAGATTTAGTAAAATGATTAAAACGAACCTTATGAAAGATTTTTAAAGTTCGTGATAATTTTAACGCAATTAATTTTAAAGACAATAGATTGTTAGATTGTTCAAACCAAATTTAATCCGAATTTTGGCATTGTGAAAAAAAATATTTCTCAATAAGGCTGTTGATGGAATTTTTCAGCGCTTTTATCGAAAAAAACGGTTGAAAAAAAATAATTTAAAAGATATAAAGATTTTAACAGTTAGCACTTGCTAACCTTATCCTTAAATGGTGAAGAGCAGACCTTAAATAATCCCTCAAAAAAAAGGCAGTTTCCTTCAATTCCGCTCTTCACCATTTTTTATTTTTCTGAAACAGGCATCTCACATTCTTTTAGTATAAAAATTCCAACGCTGTCGCCGGTTTTTATTTCTTCCGCAGAAACAGTCGGCTCATCCGCGGTTATTATCTGCTTCTGGTCTTCAAGTTGAATCTTGTACCTTGTGAACGCGCCTAAAAATTCGGCTGAAACAACAGCTCCTTGTAAATCCGCGCAGTCAATCCTGTTTTTGGAAATTTTAAGCCATTCGGGACGAAACATCTTTCCATCCATAAAATTGGTCTGGCCTACAAATTCTGCGGTAAAAAAATCTTTTGGCTCAAAATAAACCTGATGCGGCGTTCCGTACTGCAAAAGTCTGCCGTCGTTCATAACCGCAATTTTGTCAGAAAGGCTTAGGGCCTCCTCCTGGTCGTGAGTTACATAAACTGTTGTGATTTTCAGTTTTTTCTGGATTTCCTTTAATTCTTCCCGCACTTTTAACCTAAGATTCGTGTCAAGTGAAGAAAGCGGCTCGTCCATAAGCAAAAGGCTCGGCTGCAGGACAAGAACCCTGCCCAGGGCAACCCGCTGCTGCTGCCCGCCGCTAAGCTCAGACGGAAAACGGTCCAAAAGATTCTGCAGTCCAAGATTTTCGGCGGTCTGCATTACAAGAATTTTATTTTCAGATTTAGTTTCTTTTGTCCGTTTTTTTAAATTCAGTCCGTAAAAAAGATTCTGTTCAACCGTTAAATGCGGAAAAAGCGCATAATCCTGAAAAACAAATCCGATTTTCCGTTTGTTTGGCAGAATTCCGTTTATAGTTTTTCCGTTGATTTTTATTTTTCCAGAATCCGGCTCCAAAAATCCACTTATAAGACGGAGCAAAGTCGTTTTTCCGCAGCCGCTGGCCCCAAGCAAAGTCGTAAAACTTCCTTCTTCAACCTGAAGTGAAAAATTTTTTACAACCTGCGTTTTTCCGTAAGCAAAATCAAGATTTTCAATCGAAAGGAATGACATTTTTACCTCTTTTTTCCAAATTTCTGCCTGAATTCTGAAAGAGAAACCACAGCAAGCGCAATTCCAAGAATCGCAAAAGTTATTATTGTAAGAACCAGCGCAAACGCCGCAGATTTTCCCCAGTCGCCCTGCTCCGCAAGGTTTATTATTTTTATTGAAGCCAAAGGAGTTGTGAACGAAACAAGAAAAATCACCGCGCTTAAAGTTCCAACCCCGCGGATAAAATCGTACACGAATCCGCTGAAAACACCGTTTTTTGCGGCCGGCACAAGAATTGTGGCAAGAACAACCATCTGGTTTGCGCCCAAGGAACGCGCTCCGTCATCCAGAGTTCTGCTGATTTGAATATATGAGTTTGAAATACACCTGTAGGCAAAAGGCATAAACGCAACGGTCATTGCAATAATGATTAAAAATGGTGAATTTCTAAAGTGCAGCCTGTTTGCTGCAACAGAAATGGAAAGACCTAGTAAGGAACCTGGAATCGCAGACGGAAGCTGCGCAAAAATATCTATTGATTTTTTTAACGGAACATTTGTGCGGTGAACCAAATAACTTGAAACGGCGGCTATAATTGTGCTTAAAACTGCGGAAATCAGCGCGAAATTTATTGAATTCCTAAGTTCTTTTCCGTAGCCAAGAACCGCCTTTATATGCTCAAGGGTAAAATCAGTTTTTATTCCCCAGAGTTTCTGAAAACTTCCGGCAATAATCGCGGCAAACTGGCTCAAAATCAGCAGTGAAATAAAAAAAACAAAGACTGAAAGAGCAATTTTTGCGCCAAGGCTATTGTTTTTCTTACTAGTAAACTCCAAATCATCTTCCGAAAAGACTGAATTTTTTCCGCCAAAAGTCACGGCCTTTGCCCCTATTTTTAAATTTATCCTGTTCTGCAAAAAGAAAAGAACCACGCTTGGAACCACAAGAATAATTCCAAGGACAACGCTAGTTCCAACTTTCAGCCAGCCTGTAAGCTGAGTATAAATTTCAACGGCAAGAACCCTAAAACGTCCGGCAACAATCAGCGGATTTCCAAAATCGCTTAGGACGCTAACGGCAATAAACAGGAATGAAGAGATAATTCCCGGCAGACTTAACGGCAATGTTACCGTAAAAAAAATTTTTGCCTCACTTGCGCCCATTCCGCGTGCGGCTTTTTCAAGGTTCGGATTTATTCCCCGCAAAGTCTGAAGGCAGATAAGATAAGCCATCGGAAAAAAGCACAGGGCCTGGGCAAGCAAAAGCCCCCAGAATCCATACAAAGAAACATCCAGCCCCAAAAGTTTATGCGTCACAAACCCCTGACGGCCAAAAAGAAGAATAAAAGCAAGCCCACCGACAAAAGGCGGCGTTATCAGATGCAGAACCGGAACAACGCTAAAAAAACTTTTGAACGGAATATTTCCCCGCGCGATTGCATAGGCAAAAATGTAGCCAATCACAACCGACAAAGTTGTTGAAGAAAGACATTCCGCCAAAGTGTTTTTCATTGCCTCGTGCCAAACCGGCTGCGTAAAAACCGCCGCAAAATCAGCAGGACGAGCTGAAATCAACGCGCAAAAAAGAGGAAACACAATAAAAAGCGCAAAGAACGCGGCTACAAGAATCCACGCGGCAAGCAAAGACTTGCTGTTTCGGTTTGAATCAAATTTCATGTCTTATTTTACATTTTTTGACCAGATGCCAAGCACTTCTTCTTTTTGCGCCGAAGCTTTTGCGGAATCGTAGTTAATCAAGTCAAGCTGGCTTACAGGAATTGAACCTTCCGCTCCTTTTGCATCTGGATTCACCGGAACTGTAAAATCAATTGAACTCATAAGTTCCTGGGCTTCTGTTGAAAGCATAAAGTCAACGAATTTTTTTGCGCTTTCAAGATTCTTTGTGTTTTTCATGATTGAAATACAGTCAACATCGCCGACCGTCTGCGGTGGAGCAATTGGAATCAAATCAAATCCGTCTGAATGATATTTTGCAATCGCATGAAGATAAGAAACGCCTATTGCATACTCCCCTGTTCCAAGAAGTTTTGCAGGCGCGCTTCCGCTGTCCGGAAACTGACCTACAAGCGGCGCAAGATTCAAAAGATATTCCCAGCCTTTTTCCCAGCCAAGACGCTGAAGTTGATTCTGGACAAAAAGATATGCGGTTGATGAGGCAATTGGGTTTGTAAGGACAATTTCTCCTTTAAATGCAGGATTCAGCAAGTCATCCCAAGTTTTTGGAATTTCAGTTCCGGGAAATTTCTTTTCAAAACGACCTTTATTCACTCCAATTCCAAGAGAAAGAACGCAAAACCCTGTCCAGGTGCTGTCTTTTGCAAGCGCATATTCAGGAACACCCTTTGCATTTGGAGAAAGATAAGGTTCAAGCGCGCCTGCCTCATCAGCCTGAATGTGATAATTTGTCGCACCGCCAAGAAGAATATCTGCCTGAGGATTGTCTTTTTCAGCAATCACGCGGTTTACAAGCTCGCCTGTGGAAGCACGCAGAAAAAGAACCGGAATTCCTGTTTTTTCTGTAAAAAGATTTGTGAGCGCGGTGGTTTCTTCTTCATGAATTATTGAATAAATCTGAAGAGTCTGTGTTTTTTTTGAACAACCGGAAAAAATCAGCGTGGCAAAAAGCGCCGGAAGAACGATTTTTATGCAATTTGTCTTTTTCATAATTCCTCCAAATAACTGGAATTTAAAAGTGATATTAATAATTTAGCAATTTTTCTTATTAATTCATATAACCAGATTCTAGTAAAATTTATGTTATCAAGATTTTTTACTTGTATTTAGATGAAAAAATTTGTATCTTTTATATAGTTAG
>CAVGBY010000106.1:0-6897 GCA_963627355.1 uncultured Prevotella sp.
TTATTTCAGTTTTTTTATTCTTTGTTCTGTTGAATTTTTCTTTTGCGGAAGAAATTTTTGTTTGTGTAGGCTCGTTTAGAAATCCTAAAAATGCAGAAAATCTTGTTAAAAATCTTGAAAATTTAGGCACGGAATCTTTTGTTTTTGAAACGCAGGTTAATAATCAGACTTTATACAGGGTTTTGCTTTCAAATTCTTTTGATTTAAAGGAAGAGGCAAGAAAGTTTAGAAATTCTGTGGAAAACTCGGATTTTGCCAAAAAACTAAATCTATCTGGACTTTGGATTTGCCAGGCGAATAAACCGGTTCCTGATAAAACCACAAAAGAGCCTGCCGCGGAATCTGTGGCAGAACCCGTAAAACCAATAATTCTTGAAGAAAATAAAAACGAAATTCCTGTTTCGGAAGAAAAACCTTACTCTGTTTTTGTTCATTCCTATAAAGAAGAGCAGGCCGCTGAAAACGGAAAAAAACGCTTAAAAGAAAACGAAATCGATTCTTTTATCCTAAAAACTTTTGATGAAAAATCGTATTTTTCTTTTGATTTACATTCAGGGGCGTTTGATTCCCCGGAAGAAGCGGAGCCTTTGCAGGAAAAACTTGAAGAACTCGGAATTGAAGACACAAAAATTGCCGATTACGAAGAAGAAAAGGAAAAAGTTCAAAAGTACGATGAAATTATAAAAAAACAGCCAGTTTCTTACGATTTTGGAAACAATGAAATTCCAGACATTTATTCTGTTCCTGTGGCGACAATAATACGCCAGTTTCCTATAAACAAAAATTTTACGCTTGAAAATCTTATGATTTTTGATTTTGACAATTTGCGTTCGGCGGAAGAAAAATTGCCTTCTCTGGAAGATGTTTCAGATATAGTTGGCGGCGGCGAGAATCTTCATGCGGTTTCAATTGCATCTTACAAGGATGACTTGTTTAATAAAAATGTGAAAATTTTTATATTTAGCGGTGATAAGGACTCTCTTCCGGATATTTTGGACTTAAAAAAAGAAGTTCAGGAAGATGTTGCGTCTGAAGAAGGTTCAGACGAAGATTCTGATTTTAAGGTTCGGGATATGAAATTTCAGCTAAAAGACGGCATTTTAAATTCTTTGATTTTTAATTCTGATGAAGATTATATTTTTTTTGGTGTAAACGAAAAAAGAGATTTGGCTGTTCTTATGGCCACGGAAGATTTTTCAGAAAGTCAGTTTGAAGATTTTTTGAACAACTTTGAAAACGATTCTTCGCTTTTGATTTATCCTCAGATAAGAAGGACTTTGCTTGTTCTGCCTAAAAAAACGGAAACCGAGCGCAAATTTTTGTCTTTTACGCTTGAAAAAGTAGATGATTCTTATGCAAAATCAAAAGGTTATGCGGATTGGGCAATTCCTATTGTTGGTCACTGGAACGCTAAAACAATTTTTAATCAAGAAGGCGAAATTGTTTCTGTAAGTTTTTTTGATTTGGACTACGACTACAACGCAAAACAAAATCAACAACTTTTTATGGACGACCACATTACAAGCGAAACAAGTCACGCTTCAACTGTAAAAAATGCAGATTCTTGGTTTGTTGAACCTTTTGGTCGAGGCAAAGAAGTCTCGTTTTCAACTAAATCTTATATCATCGCAGTTGGCAGTTATGATTTAGATGAAGAAGAGCTTGTTCAACTTTCCGAGGAATTGCAGATTTGGGAAAAATAATCTGAGCAGGAGAAGGCTGATGAAAAAACTGGTTTTTGCGATTATTGCTGTTGTTTCTTTGTTGTTTGGCTGTAAGAATGATGCGGACAATGATTCCCGGGGGGAGCAGTTTACATTGATGCAACGGATTAGCATTGCAGAAAGCGGCGATGAAATTGACCTTGAAAAAGAAAATCTTTTAATCAGAAAAAATACTTCTTATGTGATTTCAAAACCGTTGACGATTAAAAATGGCGATGTAAAGAATGCAAGATTTTTCGTAAAAAGTTCGGGTGTTGTATTAAAGGATGTTAATAGAATAAAGACTGTCGTGCTTGATAAAACAGTTGAGGAAGGAAATTTTACTGTTCAAGACTGTAATTCCATTCAGGATTTTTTTGTGAATGGCGGTGGCGAGGCAATTTATGTTGATTCAACTAAGATTCAAAGGCTTGTTATAAAAAAAACTGACGCGCATATAATTTTTAAAGGCTCTTCTGCGGTAACAAAAGCATTTATTTTCAATGACTGCAAGCTGGAATCTAAAAATGATGATGGTACTACTATAGAAAATATTATGATTTCGGATTCCGTAAAGAATCTTGAGCTTGCGGGAAAACTAAAAATCGGAAGAATTGTTTCTGTTAAAGGCACGGTCATTACGATTATTGTTGATGTAAATGTAACAATCGGCTCTGCGGATAGCACGGTTCAAGATTCAATAAAAAATAATTCCGAAAATTCTGGTTACAATAGCAAGGGTGAAGAAATAGAAGATTCCGAACTTACAGAGGACGAAGAAAAGGAAATTGAGCAGGCAGAAAAAGAAATAGAAACCGGTGAAGTTACGGAAATAGGTTTTTATATCTGGAAGCAGAACGGAAAACTTGAAAAATCGCAGACCACCCGCCCGGATGTTTATGAAACTGAATATGTAAAAAGTATAGATGAGATTTCAATCGAAAGAACAGAAACTGAGGTGATTCTGACAAATAAGAATCCTCAGGAATTTGATGTGTGGAAATATTTTGCTCAACCGGCCATTTATCCGGAAGTAAAAGCCGGCAAAAATTATAAAATCAGTTTTGATTTAAAAGCTGACAAAGATTCGTGGGTAAAACTGCAGGCAAAAGATGAAAAGACTTTTGCCAATGGAAGCAGCGCTGACTGCAAGGTTACAACGGAGTACCAGACTTTTTCTGTTACAACAGGCACTGCCAAATTTGATTGGACTGAAAGCGTTATTTTTATTGCTTTTGGAACAACGTCTAAACTTTATATTAAAAACTATGAAATAGAAGAAATTTCAGAAATTGAAAAATACGGAAAAAATATTTATATTGGCGAAGAAGGTTATTCAATGGATGATATTTCTGTCGGTTTTGAAGATGACACAATAAACATTTCTTTTAATAAACTTTGCGGGGAATATGCCGGTGTTGATATTTTGCTGTATGACAATCCGGTTCCTGCCGGAAAAATGACTAAGCTTTCCTTTGATATTACCAGCGATGCAGATTTGGCAGGAGATTCGAACTCAAAAGGCAGTGAGTTTAGGCTTTGGGCTCATGTTTACAATAATTATAAGGACACGGCGGGGGCTTCTTCTCATAGTCTATCAAAAGATGTGAAACAGGAAATCGTGTTGTATCTTATAGGAACGCAGGTTTCGGATGAAAAATACAGGATTCCGTATGTCTGGTTTAACGCTGGAAAGGTTTGCAATCTAAAAATTGAAAATATAAAGACAGAAGAAACAACTATAGAAGAGATTATAAAAGAAAATCCAGATTTGGCTCTGCGCTTTGCAGGAACGGTTGATGACACGTGGTGTGTTGAGCCGATTGATTTTACTTTCGCAATTCCGTCAGGAGATAATATCCGTGGCCAAGTTATTTTGTCAGATTCTGATGCGTGGAACTCAAAAGAAAATTTTGTATCAAGTTTTAGGGTTGTTTCCGAAGACATACTGCCTTCAATAAAAATAGAAAAAAAGATTGAGTATCTTTATGGCGAGGACGACACATATTTTGTGAATACAACGGACGAAACTCTTTTTGTGAAATTTTCACTTGATGACAAATTAAGAATGTGCGTTACACAAGGTTCTGCTGATGACTGTGAGGGAAAGTTCGGCGACACTGTGTATTTTAGGACAAAACCAAAGGTTGAGGGTGAGGATTGTTTTTGTGTCGATTGTGATTCAAGGAATGTGACAATGGACGAAACTGGAAAATGGTATCAGACGACATATAATATTGAATATTGCAAGGTTCGGGACAAAACAGTTGAATCCCATTATGCGATGATAAGGAAATCCGCTTATTTTGTTGACGAAAATACTGAATCTGGCTGGAATTATAAAGCCCTTGCAACATCGAACATACAAGAAAAAGATGAACCGCAGGTTATAAAGCAGATTTTTTATCTTCCGGAGCAAGAACAGGAAAATCTTGAAAATTTCTGGTTCTTTTTAAAATTTCAAGGTTACAATGAGATTCTAAAAATTTCAGACTACAGCACAGAACTGCTCTCTGAAGATGGCTCCTGGTATTACTACGACATTGATAAATCAGATTTAACGGAAAGTTCTTTCCGCATTATCTTTAACAATGGTTTTGGAACACAGACTGTTGATATTGGTCCTTTAAGTGTAGAAAACTCTGTTTATTGTTATGATTTTTTTGAAACTCAGCCTTATGAGTCTGGCCATTTTTCTTGCTGTCAGTCTACGCGTTCTGATAATCCTGCAGAATCCCCGGAAGAAGGTTTTATACGAATCTATTTTTATTCAAAACTAAACGGAAATGACCCGCTGTATTTGCATTATTATGACGAAAGCGCATCCGCAACAGCTTTTACAACAGTCTGGCCAGGGAAAATGATGGTTAAATATTAGGTAGCCCTAATTTTGAGTTTTTCTTCAGAAGGAATAAATTGAATGGGCGGGAAGAAAAAGTAAGCGTCAACCGAGCCATTCGGTGCGATGGCAAGCAATTTTTGAAGAAAATTGCGCAGTCCGATACCTTGTTACGCTCCGCATGGCGAATTGACGCGCTTTTTCTGGGAGCACATTCAATTTCTTTACTAAATCAATAAAACTTGAAATTATGGCTAGGTAAAAATCACAATAGACGATTTTTTTCATATTACATATAATCGTCTGTATGAAGTGTGCAGAATCTGAAAATTTTAATGAAATTTCATCGCAATTAGAAAAAATACTGAATGAGATTCTTTCTTTACATCCGCAGAAAAAGGGGGCGGTTTTTGTTATCGGCTGTTCAACCAGCGAAGTTGCAGGGGGCTCTATCGGAAAAGATTCTGTTCCTGAAATTGGAAAGGTTATTTTTGAGGTTGCAAGAAGAATTCTGTCTGAAAAAGGAATTTTTCTTGCCTGCCAGTGCTGCGAGCATTTGAACCGTGCGATTGTTGTTGAGCGTGAATGTGCGGAAAAATATAACCTTGATGAAGTCTGCGTTGTTCCGTGGGTTCATGGCGGCGGTTCGTTTGCTACGGCGGCTTATTACGGCTTTAAGGACGCGGTTGTTGTGGAGCACATAAAAGCCGCGGCAGGTCTGGACATCGGAAGCACACTGATTGGAATGCATTTAAAAGAAGTTGCGGTGCCTTTTCATCCTTCGCAGAAATTCATAGGAAACGCCTACGTAACAGCAGCTTTTTCCCGCCCAAAATTAATCGGCGGCGAAAGAGCCCGCTATGTCCGGGAAAATTAGCAAGACGGTTTGTTGTTGTTTTTTTCGGGGGGGGGTGCTAGAATATTTCTATGAAATCTAGATTAAAACCCTTTTTGATAACCTTTTGCGTAATATCAAGTTTTATCTTTTCTTCTTGTGCGACAATTGATTTTTTGCAGGAAACGTTTTCTTCTTTGTTTGGAAGTGAAAATTCCACCGCTCAGAATAGTGAAAGTCAGAAAAACTCAAAGGCTTCATCTGGTACAAAAATAACTTCCGCAATATATAAAATTCCTGAAGACTATTCAAAGGCTTATTCGTTCAGAACGGATGCTCCTCATCCTGTTGCAAAGAAAATTCCTGCAAATATCACAAAGTTAAAAACAACGAGTCCGCTGGAATATGTAAAAAATTGCTGTGCGTTCATAAATTCAAATTCTACCGATGATTTTGAAAAAGTAAAAATTGCCCATGATATTGTCGCTTTGAATGTAAAATATGACGCAAAGAATTTTTGGGCGGGAACAGTTCCTTCTCAGTCTTATGAAAATGTTTTAAAGACAGGCTATGCGGTTTGCGAGGGATATTCAAATCTTTTAAAGAAATTTTTAGATACTTTGAATTTCCAGAATTTAAAGGTTGTAGGCTATGCCCGTGGAGTTGGAGTTTCTCTTTTGACAGAAAACAGCACGGCTTCGAATCATGCGTGGAATATGGTAAAAATTGAAAATGCGTACTACCTTATCGACAGTACGTGGGATTCAGGATATATGAACGGAAAGAATTCGGTTCAAAAATATTCAACTGACTGGCTTTTTATAAAACCCGAACATTTTATTTTTACTCATCTTCCGGCAAAACAAAACCAGCAGCTTTTAAAAGAACCGGTTCAAAATGGAGAATTTTTAAATCTTGCGAACTTTCAGCCAAAGTTTTTTGAAGTTGCTGAAAATTTCGTAGTTGAAAACGCAGAATTACCAAAGAAAACAAATCAAGTCTTGAATTCAATTCAGTTTGAATATGAAACAAATGCAAATTATTTCTTGGATTTTTTAGTAACTTCAACAGAAAAAAACAAACGCGTTGAAAATCTTGTTTTTACAGAAACGGATGAAAATATTTCAAAAACGGTGATTCAGTTTCCGGAAGCAGGAAAATATCAAATCCAGGTTTTTTATTTCAAAAAAGCAGGAAGGCAAGGTTCTGGATGCGCAGAATTTTTTGTTAATGCCCAGGATGGAAGTCAGATTCGTTATCCGGAGGTTTATCAAAATTCTTTTGATGCTAAATTGATTAGCCCGATTGAAATGCCATTAAAAACAGGCGAAACTTATCATTTTGAAATTTCTTGTCCAAGCAAAAATTTTGCGGCTGTAATTTGCGGCAGGAATTTTACACAAATGGAAAGGACTGAGGATGGAACATTTTCTTTGGACTTTGCGGTTCCGGTCAATGTTTCCAAAATTAATATAGGCGTTTCATCTGCAAAAACGGCCTCTTACCAGACTGTTGCAACA
>CAVGBY010000107.1:0-6633 GCA_963627355.1 uncultured Prevotella sp.
ACAAAGATGAAACTTTTGCGCTTTTAAAAGAAAACACAAACATCGACGAGGCGGAGGACAAAGCCGCTCTGATTGAAAATAATATCCGGACAGCCTTTGACGAACCGAATATGGCGATTGGTATCTCAAGCCGCTCAATCCGTACAATTACAGCGGACAGACTGCTTGCAGAAGCAGAGGAAGCTTTAAACCATGCGAAAACTGATCCCGAGACAAGAATTGTAGGATTCCATGTTGATGTTGAAAAATATCGCGAATTTTTAGAGAATTCAAAAAATCAGGAAAATAATGTAGAAAACGAATAAAGTTCCGCACGACAAATTCTGAAAGTCAAATTATTTAGTTTCAGGATTTTCAGTTTTTTCTTCCTGTTCACTTTCTGGCGAAGTTTCCGGCTCATCTTCATCAGCATCACCGGAAGCGATTTCTTCAAGTTTTTTTTCAAATGCGGAAATATTTGTATTGTCTTTAAATTTTTCTTTTAAAAGTGCAAGCTGCAGTTCTGCATCAGTGTATTTTTCCATTGCAAAAAGGACATTTATGTAATTCACAAGAATATCAGCATTCTCAGGATTTTTTTCAACAAGCAGCGAATAAATATTTTCCGCGGAGGAAAGTTTTCCGTTCATCGCATAAATATATGCAAGAGACATTTGAATCGAAACATTCTGCTTATCACGCTTGTACAATTCCAGATAAAGTTTTTGCGCCTCATCCCAGCTCTTATTCATAGCATAGGCATGTGCAAGCTTGTATTTTGCAGTCCAACGCAGACTTCGGCTTTTTTTTGCCAAATTATAATAAGTCACCGCCTTGTCATATTTTCCTAAATCATTATATGCGTCGGCAATGTTCATATATTCAGCAAAAATATTGCTTCTTTTTGCGACAGTTTCCCCTGGAACAGGAACACGGAACGACGCGCAAGAGAAGAAAACCAATGGACACAGCAAAAACAGCAACTTTTTCATTTTTACTAAAGAACCAGAATTTTATACAACTGATTTTTATTTATTTTTATTCCTGAAACAACCAGATGAGTATCTGATGTTTTTTGAATATCTGAGCCTGTAAGACCAAAAGCAACATCCAGCATAGCGTGCGCGGCAGGAACCACACGATAATCGCGGAATTCAAATTCCAGCTCTGTGATATACTGGTTTTCATCTTTTGGATCATTTTCAAGAAAACCTTTTACGTAAATCAGCTTAAAGTTAAGGTTCGCACCAATCAATGTTGTAAGAAAAGACTGCGGCATTGAAGCATAAAAACGAATCTGACCGTCATGAATTCCATTTTCATACGAAAGCCAGTCCCGGATATTTTCATCCAGCAAAAAATCATCCTCACATTCAATTTTTTGAGAAATATTGTGATACCTCTCAACCATTGAAGGAACAGAATTCCCTGCCAGCGCTATATATTCAGACGGAAAGGCGGTAAAAATCCCGGATTTTTTATAAACTGTGTAGGAAACATTTTTTTTGTCAGAACCTTCCAGAATCAATTTGTCCGAAGTCCAGTCATTTTTCTTAGAAAAAGCAGAGGAAACCGCCAGTTTTGGAAAACTGCACAAAGCAGAAATCTGAAAATCCACGGACTTTCTTGATTTTTTCAAGCCAAGATAGACAGTATCAATGCGCCCAGAGATTTTTTTAGCATCATTTTCAGAAACCCCGTCAAGATTATTCTGAATCATCCGCGAAATCAAGTCTGAATCAACATCTTTTGGAATACGGATATAAAACGCGCTCCTTGAATCCAAAAGGTCAAGAGGCTCAACTTCACTTACAAAAGGTGCTGATTTACAGGCAACCGAAATGCCCGCCGCAGTCAAAATGAAAGCCGCAGACATAACGGAAAGCCATTTACTAAGCTTTTTCAATAGAAATTCTCCATTTTTTGTCATCTGCCTCAACTTCTGTTCCGCCTGAAAGTGAAGAAACAAATTCTGCGGAAGAAGCCAAAGTTTCAGAAGAAACAAAATCCCTGAACATCTCAAAAGAAGCCTTTAACTCATCATCGCCGGAAACAGAAAGATTAATCCGGTCTGTAACCTCAAATCCTGATTCCTTGCGCAGGTTCTGGATTCCTCGGACCAAATCACGGACATAGCCTTCTTTTTTGAGCTCATCAGTGATTTTTGAATCAAGTCCGACTGTCAAAGTTCCTTCGTTCAGGACTTTTAGACCATCTTTTTCAAGACGTTCAACAAGAATTTTCTCAGCATTAAGATCAACTGTAGTTCCGTCAACATCGATAGAAAGATTTGTTCCTTCCAAAATTGACTGAATCTGCTCTGAAGAAAGCTCCTGGATTATTGAAGCCGCTTTTTTCATTTTCGGACCAAGCTCTTTTCCAAGAACCTTAAAGTTTGCCTTGCACTTATACTCAACAAGCTCATCCTCGCGGTCGTGGAATTCAACTTTCTTAACGTTCAGCTCCTCGCGGATTGAATCTTCCATTTCGGCAAGAACGCGCTTTTCATTTTCGTTGCGGGTTACCAAAGCAACAGAAGCAAGCGGCTGGCGGTTTTTCAGGTTGAAAGTATTTCTTAAAGAACGCCCCATAGAAACCGCCTTTTGGACAGTCGCCATCTTGAATTCAAGCTCCTCGTTATGCCATTTTTCGTTGTAAACCGGATAATCGCAAAGGTGGACAGATTCCTTATCCTCTGAAGTCCGCAAATTCTGCCAGATTTGCTCTGTGATAAACGGAATAAACGGGGAGGCAACCAGACTGAATGTCTTTAGGGCAACGTAAAGCGCCTCATAAGCCTCTTTTTTGTCCGCGTCGTTTTCTGACTTCCAGAATCGGCGGCGGGAACGGCGGATGTACCAGTTGTTCATCTCATCGATAAATTTAACGATTGGGTCAACTGCCCCGCTCAAATCGTAGTCATCAAGTCCGGCCGTAACGTCTTTTACAAGTTTCTGTGTAATTGACAAAAGCCATGCATCGAGCGGATTTGAAGGAAGTTTTTCATCAAAAAGATGTCCTGTCGGCTGAATTTTATCAATATTCGCATAAGTTACAAAGAAACTGTATGAGTTCCAGAGCGGAAGAATAATATTCTTGATTACATCGCGAACGCCCTCATCGCTGTAGCGAAGGTCATCAGCCTTTACAACCGCAGAATGGATAAGGAAAAGACGAAGCGCATCCGCACCGAATTTATTGATTGCTTCAACCGGGTCGGTGTAATTTCTAAGCGATTTTGACATTTTCCGTCCGTCAGAAGCAAGAACAAGTCCATTTACAATACAATTCTGGAAAGCAGGCTTGTCAAAAAGATGAGAGGCAAGAACGGTCAAAGTATAGAACCATCCGCGAGTCTGATCCAAACCTTCCGAAATGAAATTCGCAGGGAAATGATTTTCAAAGTATTCTTTATTTTCAAAAGGATAATGCTGCTGCGCATAAGGCATACTTCCTGATTCAAACCAGCAGTCAAAAACCTCCGGAATTCTGCGCATTGTTCCACCGCACTTTCCACAAGGAATTGTGATTTTATCAACAAACTGCTTGTGCAAATCTTCCGGGTAAACGCCAGAAAGTTTTTTAAGCTCATCTCGGCTTCCAACGCAAAGTTTATTTTTACAGTCTGGATTGTCGCACTTCCAGATTGGAATCGGATTTCCCCAATAGCGGTTGCGGCTTACAGCCCAGTCGCGCGCGCCGGCAAGCCATTTTCCAAAGCGGCCTTCCTTTATATGAGCCGGCTGCCACTTTATCTGGCTGTTTGCCTTCAACAAGTTTTCATGATGGTCGGCAACCTTTACGAACCAAGAGCCGATTCCGCGGTAAATCAACGGTGAGCCGCAACGCCAGCAATGCGGATACTGGTGAACAACTGTGTCGCGCTTAACAAGTTTTCCTTCTTTTTTAAGTCGGTCCATAATATCCTTGTCGCAGTCTTTTACAAAACGTCCAGCATAGTCAGAAACTTCTTTTGTAAACTTACATTCCGCATCCATCGGCTCAACATTCGGAACTCCAGTTCCTGCAAAAACCTTGTTGTCTTCCTCACCAAATGCCGGCGCAATATGAACGATACCTGTACCGTCCTCTGTAGAAACATAATCCGCATTAAAAAGACGGAAAGCGCCTTTTTCGCAAGGCTGACGGGTTTCTTCAGAACATCTTGCAGGGTCTTTTAAATATTCAAAATATGGGAACAACGGCTCGTATTCCGCGCCTAAAAATTCTGCTCCAAGTTTTTCGTAAATAATCTCGTAGTCAGACTCGTTCTTATAATAAGCGTGAAGCCGGCTTTTTGCCAAAATGTAATAATCACCGGATTCCTTGTCGAGGATTTTTACATATTCAATTTTCGGTCCCATACAAAGACCAAGGTTTGAAGGCAAAGTCCAGGGAGTTGTAGTCCATGCAAGAAAATAAGTTTTTCCGTTCGCCATATCGGCATCTTTTATTGATTCCGGCGCTTTTGTAACCTTAAAACGGATCGTTACCGCAGGATCCTGCTTTTCCTTATACCCCTGGGCAAGCTCATGCGTTGAAAGAACTGTTGAGCAGCGAGGACAGTACGGAAGAATATATTTTCCTTCGTAGATAAGACCTTTATCCCACAAAGATTTTGCAACCCACCAGATTGATTCCATGTAATCAGGATTCATTGTCTTGTAGTCGTGGTCAAAATCAACCCAACGGCCCATTCTTGTAATAGTCTGCCGCCATTCAGAAGTGTATTTTAAGACTGAAGCCTTGCACTTTTCATTGAAATTGGCAACTCCATACGCCTCAATTTCGTGTTTTGAGTTAATTCCCAGCTCTTTTTCAATAAGATTTTCAACAGGAAGCCCGTGGCAGTCCCAACCAAAGCGACGCTCAACTTTCTTGCCTTTCATTGTCTGGTAACGCGGAATAATATCTTTGATTGTTGAAGGAATAAAATGTCCGAAATGCGGAAGTCCTGTTGCAAAAGGAGGTCCATCGTAGAAAACATATTCCTCCGCGCCTTCACGCTGGCTAACTGATTTTTTAAAAGTATCATCCTCTTTCCAAAATTTCAGGACTTCTTCTTCCTGTTTTGGAAAATCTGCTTTTGGATTGACTGGCTTATACATATCCTATAAATTCCTTTAATAAAAAAATCGTATATAGTAGAAAAGTATAACGAAAATCAAACAATTATTCTACTTTTCAACAATTTTTCAGTATTTTTTTTGCAGATGAAAAAATAAAAAAGGCAGAGTTTGTACCCTGCCAAAAAAATAAACGCCCCCCCCGACGCACGAATCAGCAAATCACAACATTGTCCTTTTTCACAAAGCCCAAGGCCTCTAAAAAATGAACAGTGCGGTAGACTGTCGCTCTTCCGATTTCCCCATCCTTTGTGCGCGCAAGATAATAAAGTTCCTTGCACGAACATCCTGGATTTTTTAAGATTATATAAACAAGCTGCTTACGCTGTTCTGTAATACGGCATCCTTTCATTTTGAATGCACCCACGATCTGATTGAATTTCTCGTCCATAGGTCACCTTCTGAAACTTTTAAATTTGCCAGAAAACTTTTCATCTGACAGAGTTAGCATAGACTAACTAAATAAAAAAGTCAATTATCTTTATTTTTATCCAAGGGCGACATCCAGAATCATCATAAGGACAAACCCCAGAGCAAAACCGATTGTTCCATTGTTTGAATGTTCACCCTCGCTCGCCTCTGGAATAAGCTCCTCCACCACAACAAAAAGCATCGCGCCTGCCGCGAACGCCAGCAAATATGGCAGGATTCCCTGTATAAACCTTGAAAGAACAATCGTAAGAAAACCGGCAATCGGCTCCACAACTCCGGAAAGCGTTCCGTACGCAAAAGACTTCAGTTTTCCGTTCCCCTCTGATTTTAAGGGCAGACTGATTATCGCTCCTTCCGGAAAATTCTGGATGGCAATTCCTATAGAAAGAGCAAACGCGGCCGCAAAAGTCACCTGAACAGAATTTGAAAGAAAACCGGCGGCAACAACACCAACAGCCATTCCCTCCGGAATATTATGCAATGTAACCGCAAGGCAAAGCATTGTTGTCCTTTTTAATTTTGAAACAGGACCGTCCGCATGGGTAGAATCAAGATGAAGATGAGGAACAAGCATATCCAGAGTATAAAGAAACGCCATTCCCGAAAGAATTCCAGCCGCGGCGGGAACAAAAGCAAGCCGCCCCAGCCTGGCGCTTTGCGAAATCGCAGGAATAATCAGCGACCAGACAGATGCCGCGACCATAACACCGGAGGCGAATCCAAGCAAAAGTTTCTGGAGTTTCCTGTTCAGCTCATTCTTCATAAAAAAAACAACCGCAGAGCCAAGCATAGTTCCTAAAAACGGAATAAGCAGAATGTAAAAAATATTTATCAAAATATCCTCTCTTTTCAATAAAAAAATAGTTAAAAAAAAACACAGGATTCAAGCTTTTTTTTAAGGAGAACGATTCGCTTAAATCCTGTGTAAAAGTCGGGTTTACTTTTTATAATTTATGACTTGCAGTCTAATAAATTCAAATCAATTATGCTTCCTGTCCAAGTTTTTCACAGGCAGCAACAGTTTCCTCATCCGGAGAAAGATGACCGGCAAGACCGTCGCCATTTACAACATCCGCGCCGGCGGCAACAATTCTGT
>CAVGBY010000108.1:0-6614 GCA_963627355.1 uncultured Prevotella sp.
ATTGACGCGCTTTTTCTGGGAGCACATTCAATTTCTTTACTAAATCAATAAAACTCGAAATTTGGGATAGATAAAAATTCTTTCAGCGGAATCTTATTTTTTATGATATAATTACTCCAAATGGCTGTAAAAAAATTAGTTGTTGTTGGCGCAGGAATTGCGGGGCTTTCGGCTGGGGTTTATGCTCAGCGGTCTGGATTTGAAACCGTTATTTTAGAAAAACATATTATTCCCGGTGGTCTTAGCACAAGCTGGACAAGAAAAGGTTATCTTTTTGAAGGCGGAATGCATTGGCTTACAGGGTCTTCTGAAAAGCTGACTTTAAATAGAATTTGGCATGAAGTTGGAGCCTTAAAAGAAAATAATCCGATTTTTTACCGCGACCCGATTTATACTCTTATCACAAAAGATGGAAAGCAGCTTAGACTTTTCCGCGACACAAAAAAACTTAAAGAGGAGTTGCTTGCGTATTCACCGGAAGACAAAAAAATGATAAATCGTTTGTGTTCGGATATAAAACTTTTTATCAATGTCCATATGCTTGTTGCGGATATTTCCTGTTTAAAGTCAAAATACCCGACACATCCTAAACTTTCTGAATATCTTGCAATGGCTCCTGCGCTCGGCAGGCTTCTTAATCTTTTAAAAATGTCGTATACGGATTATATTGCAAAATTCAAGAACAAAGATTTGCGCGAACTTTTGCTTTCTGTGATTGGCCAGAGATATAATGCGCTTTCTTTTATTTATACGCTGGCTTCTTTTTCCTGCGGCGATTGCGGTTATCCAAAGGGAGGCTCGTTGCGGCTTACAAAAAATATGGCGGACACATTTGAATCCCTTGGCGGAAAAATTGAATATCGCCAGACTGTTGAAAGAGTTGTTGTTGAAAACGGAAAAGTTACAGGCGTAATTGCAAACGGTAAAAAAATTGAGGCTGATGCGGTTATTGTAACTCAAGATACACGAAAAACCGTTGAAGATTTGTTTGAAATTCCATTAAAAGAACGGTGGGTTTCAACGATGAAGAAAAAAGTTGTTTCAGAGCAAAATATGTATATTGGGCTTGGAATAAAATGTGACTTAAAAAAATATCCTCAATGTGCAATTTTCCCATTGGAAAAGCCGTTTAATGCAGGTGGAGTTGAATTTACTCATTTTAGAATTAATAATTATTCTCTTTATGAAAATCATGCTCCGCAAGGCTGCGCAACTTTAACTTGTCTTTTGCTTGGTGATTCTTACGCTTATTGGAAAAAGGCAAAAGAAGAAGGAACTTATAAGGCTAAGAAACAGGAATTGGCGGAAAGATTTATTGCGGAACTTGAAAAATTTATTCCGGAAATAAAAGAAAATGTTGAAGTCTACGATGTTGCGACCCCTTTGACTTATGAGCGTTATTGCAGCACTTTTGAAGGAAGCTGGATGAGCGTTTGGAAACCCGGGGCTGCAAGTTTCAGGTTGCCACAGAAGTCAAAAACAGTGGAAGGACTTTATTTTGCAAGTCAGCGTTCAATGATGCCGGGTGGTTTGCCGATTGCCGTATGTGCCGGCCGGAAAGCGGTTCAATACCTTTGCCGCGACACAAAAACTTTGTTTGTCTAAAAATATTTTCAATAAGCGGGAAAACCCATAAAAATTTGATTCAAAGCGACATTTTTTTATTATATTATTATAATGATTCTAAGTTTGAATTAAATTTTAGAGGCAATGATGAAATACAAAGCTGTGATTTTTGATATGGACGGAACAATTTTAAATACTTTGGAAGATTTAAAAAACGCCACGAATTACTCGCTTAAAAAATTTGGTATGCCGGAACGTTCTTTTGAAGAAGTCAGAATGTTTGTTGGAAACGGAATCAGAAAGTTGGTGGAACGTGCGGTGCCGGCTGGAACTTCCGCTGAAAAAATTGACGAGGTTCTGGATGCTTTTTTGAAATATTATGAAGCTCACAGCGCGGATAATACCTCTTCGTATCCGGGAATTTATGAGCTTGTTGAAAATTTAAAAAAAGCCGGGATAAAAACTGCGGTCAGCACAAACAAGGCGGATGAACCGGCCCAGGAACTTGGAAAAGAATATTTTAATGGAATTTTTGACTTGATTGTTGGTCAGCGCGAAGGTCTTAGGACAAAACCTGCGCCGGATTCAGTAAATGAAATTTTGCGGATTCTGAATATCCAAAAGCAAGATGCGGTTTACGTTGGCGACAGCGATGTTGACGTTCAGACAGCAAAGAATTCCGGCTTGGATTTTATCGGAGTAAGCTGGGGATTCCGAGGAAGGGAATTCCTTGAAAAAAACGGCGCAAAAAATATCGTTGACAGCGCAGGCGAAATCTTAGATTTGGTAAAATAAAATTTGAAAATATTTGGAGTAAAAAATGGCAAGGACAAAAAAAATTGCTGAACTTGGTGAAAACCTTGTGGAAAACTACAAAAACTTTTTGAACAACGGAAAAACCGAACGTGAATGTGTTGTTCAGATTATTCATGCGGCCCGCGAAAACGGCTACAAAGAAATTTCAGAATATTCAAGCCTAAAGGCCGGGGATAAAGTTTACGTTCAAAAAATGAACAAGGCGATTGCGCTTTTTAAAATCGGTTCAGAAAATATTGAAAATGGAATGAACATTCTTGGCGCGCACATTGATTCGCCTCGTCTTGATGCAAAACAAAAACCTGTTTACGAAAATAATTTTATTACATATTTGAACACGCATTATTACGGTGGAATTAAAAAATATCAGTGGGTAACGCTTCCGCTGGCAATCCACGGTGTAATCTGCAGGACAGACGGAAAAACAATCAATGTGAATATCGGTGAAAACCCAGATGACCCGGTTTTCTGCATTTCTGACATTCTGCCGCATTTGGCGCAGGAGCAGATGAAACGCAATGCTTCAGAAATTGTAAAAGGCGAAGATTTGGACGTAATTCTTGGGTCATATTATTATAAGAAAGAAGACAAAGACGAAAAAGACAAGAAAAAGAAGAAAGAAGAAAAAATCACAAGCAAAAAAATCATTGTAAAACTTTTAAAAGACACTTACGGAATTGAAGAAAAAGACCTTGAGTCAGCGGAACTTGAGATTGTACCTGCCGGAAACGCCCGCGATTGTGGTTTGGACCGTTCTTTGATTATGGGTTATGGTCAGGATGACCGTTCCTGCGCGTTTACTTCGTTTGCGGCTTTAATGGATTCAAAACCTGCAAAAAGAACTGGCTGCTGTCTTTGTGTTGATAAAGAAGAGATTGGAAGCGTTGGTGCTACTGGAATGGATTCACATATGTTTGAAAATGCCGTTGCAGAAGTTATTGCTCGTTTGCCGGGCGGCTACAGTGACTTGACTTTGCGCCGATGTCTTGCAAACTGCAATATGCTTTCTAGTGATGTAAACGCGGCCTTTGATCCGTTGAATGCGGGACTTTTTGACAAGGACAATACTTCTTTCCTTGGCGGTGGACTTGTGTTCAACAAATATACAGGAAGCCGTGGAAAAAGCGGTGCGAGCGACTGCAATGCTGAATTTATCGCAAAAGTCCGTGGAACAATGCAAAAAGCGGAAGTAAAATATCAGATGGCGGAACTTGGAAAAGTTGATCAGGGTGGCGGTGGAACAATTGCTTATCTTGCGGCAAAGTACGGAATGAATGTTCTTGATGCCGGAGTTTCTGTTTTAAGTATGCACGCGCCTTGGGAAATTACCGCCCGCGAGGATATTGTTCAGGCTTACAACGGATATAAAGCTTTTCTGCAGATTGAATAGATTGCGTTTTGCCTTAAATTAAAGGGAAATATTGCTTCCGATTCCGGCGGAAATTATGAAATTTCTCTGGTTTTCTGCCGGAAAAAATCTGTATTTTGCATTGCCGGAAACAGTGAACATAAAGCTGTTTCTGGCTAGTCCGCCGATATTCGGGGTGAACGAAAAAGAGCAGGTCAGCGCAAGTTCATCTGAATAGTCAGTTTTGCCGTTTTTTATATGCTCAAAATAATTCTGGATTTCTTTTATCGCCCATGAATCTATTTTGTCTTCAATTTTTCCAACGTAATAAGTGCTTAATGTAAGGCGGTTTGCGTAAAAAAGCGGTAAAAAGTCTGTTGATTTTTGGATTTCCCAGTTAAAAAGCACGATTTTTGCCATTGCAGCCGCTATATAATCTTCTGTCGGAAATAAAACTGCTTCAAATGTAACCGGAAGAAGCATTGAATTTTTTGCCAATAAACTGAATGAGATGTTGTTAAACCGCTTGTTGATGTCTAGATTTTCTGCACGCGAAAGAAAGTTGTTTTCCAGCGTTGCGCCAATTTGGATTCCGCTGTAGTCGTAATAATTAAAGCCTGATTTGCAGATATTACCAAGTGAAACTGAAGCAGAATTGCTTAGATATAAAAATTCATCGTTTGTGGTTTTTAGGACTTTAAAATAGCCTGCAAGATTCTTTGGCTCATTTTCTTTAGAGATTGAAGTTTCGCTTTGTCTGCCTTCCAGGATTGTTCCCGAGTCAGAAAATTTTATGTAGGAAGTTCCAAAAAGTGGAATTCTGCTGTTAAGGGTCAGATTCCCGAACGTCTGTTTGTAGCCTTTGTCATCAAATTCAACCTGGGCAGTTCCGGAATAAGAAAAAAGTTCTGTCATGGAATTTCCGCTGACTGCAAATTTTACTGCCTCTGAATTTGTAAGAAAATTGTAGCCGCAGGAAAGATACCAAATTGGATTTGTCCACGGAGTTGAAGAAACGTAAGTTAGCCCGAACGGAAGCCAGACGGAATCCAATTCTGAAAGATTTTTGTTGGCGTACGAGCCTGTGACTCCCAAAGGGACAAAAGTTCCATGCGGACCGGAAAAACTGTATTTAAAGGCTGAAAATTTTTTGCCTGTTTCAGAAAAATCATTTGAGTTTGTGATTTTTTTGTCATCGGCAGAGTTTTTCGTTTCATGTTGATTTTCTGTATATTCTTGCAGCGCGGCAAATTCATTAAATTCAGCTTTAGAAAGTTCTGCGTAAAAAAGTTTTGAGCCTTTGTAGAAATTTGCCGCAAAAACCGCTTTGTCATCCTGTAAAATTACAGGATTAAAAATTCCACCGGAAACATCTTGCGAAAGCATCCTGAAAGTTGGATTTTTATCCAAAATAAGAAGCCCGAGCCGTGGCAACTGGCCTTTTTTTGTGAACGAAAACGAAAGAATCTGTTTTTTGTCGCCGGAAAAATAATTTAAACCCTGAAAAACAGTTCCCTGCTGGGGAGATTTGAAAATTCTTTCAGTTTTTGTCTGTAAGTCAAATTCTGCGACTGAAAAATCTAGTTTGTCTTTTAAAATGTAAAAAAGCTTGCCGGAGCAGTTTCCTTCCAGACTGAAAATCTGCTGTTCAATTGGAAATTCTTTCTGAAAAACAAGTTCCGCCCCACAGATTTTATTTTTTTTGAGCTGCAATTCGTAAATCTTCAATGTTGAAAACGCCGAGGAGGTTTTTACCGCGCACAGAAAATATTTTCCGTCTTTAAAAACGATTGTGGCATCCCTAAGACTTTTTTCAGCCATATAAAAAAATGATTTTTTCTGGATGTCGTAGATTCTGATTTTATTTTTTGGAACGGAATACGAAGATGAGGAATACGATTCCACCAGAAATTTTTCGTCTTTTGAAACTGAAAGGCGTGAAATATCTGCGAGTTTGTGCAAAATTTTTGATTTTCCTGAAACTGCGCGGTTCACTGTTTTTTTGTAGTTATCGTAGTAAAAAAAACTGTTTCCACAACCGGTAACCGTCGGATAATTGGAAATTTCATTTTTAAAGTCAACATTTTTTATCCAAAGGTTTTCTGTTGGGTCTGCAGGAATTTCTGGAACTTCAAGTTCATTGTAAAAATCTTTCCATGCTTCTTTTATTGAAATTCCGTAAACTTTTTTGAAGCAGCCAAAATATGTAAGAGTTTTTAAATTTACAGACCGATACCAGAATTCGGCGTATTTTTCCATTCCGTATTTTTTTTGAAGCCATCCGCAGAAAGCGCCGCCAAACATATAACTTGCATTTCCGGCTGGAAAAACGTCCATTGCACCCTGAATTTCTGAATATTTTGGAAATTTTCCTTCTATTTTTGACTGCTTTAAATTCTGAAGCGCATATTCGCTGTTCAGTCTGCCTTCATTCTTGTCGCTTTCAATTGAAACTGTCGCGCCTTCTGCCCAAGCCTGAGTTATTGTCAGCAAAGCGGGATTATAAATGTCTCCAAAAAATTTGTCAAAATCGAACCAAAAATCGTTTCTAAGATTGTAGGTTATTGCGTGGGTTAATTCATGGCGGAAAGTATTAAGTGTTTCGTCTGAAAAAACTGCAATATTTGTTGTGCAGACTGTGTCAAAAATCACGATGTGGTTAAAAGGACCGCATGAAAAATATGCGTTAAAATCATCTTGCGCCGGAGAAATTACAACAGGAAGCCGGAATTTATTTTTTAAATTGAATTTTTCGGCAAGCTCTTCGTAGAGTGAATCGGCATTTTCATAAAGAATTTTTGCAGTCTGAGTGGAATTTTCTGGGTAAATTATATCAAAATATTTTGTTTTGTTGATTTTTATGTTTTTTTGCCCGCCCATAATT
>CAVGBY010000109.1:0-6523 GCA_963627355.1 uncultured Prevotella sp.
GGGTAACCTTCAGCAAGTCAGCATTTGAAAGATAATGATATGCCGCAATAAAAAACGGAATTTCAATTAAGATTGAAAGAGAACTTTTAAAAGCATATATTGGATGATAATGATTTTCCCTGTAAAAAGTCTGCAGAATCATAAAACGTTCATCACCAAAGAAAACGGCTTTTATTCTTTGTATTCCCGGTTTTAGTTTTTGCTGAATTTTTCTTTCCTTGTCCTGCAGGCTATCCGCAATATTATAAATTGGCAGTGCAAGAAAATTTATGGCAAGGCTAACCCCGACAATTGCTCCAAGGATTCCAAGAAACGGAAGTTTTCTTATAAAAAAATTGAAAACCCAGTCTATTATCAGCTCAATCGGAGAAATAAAAATGTTGTAAAAAATCATTTTTGTTCCTCTTTGACCGCCTGCGCCTCAACCTTGCTGACCATAAAATCAACAGTATTTTTTCCGGCTGTGCCTTCATGCATCCAGGCTTCGGCTTTTGCGGCGTGTCGGGCTTCTTCCAGCTCTTTGCTGTCGCTTACCGACTGGATTACTTCCTTTATGTTTGCAAACTGCTCTTCCTTTAATTCTGTTCCGAATTTACGCAGAACTGAATACTGCCACAGCTCTTTTCCGTCCAAATCGTAGGCATCGTAAGGGCGAAGGTCAATTCCGGCATTTACGTACATAACCGGCTTGTCGCAAAGGAATGTGTAGTCAAAAATAATTCCTGAAAAATCAGAAATCATAATGTCAGATTTTTTAAGAGAAAAAATATTCTGCCGCTCATAGTCCCAAACAACATTAGGATTGTCCTTGTAGCGCTCTGTAAGGTGCTCGAGCATTTCCGCCTCTGATTTTTTTGACTGAGGATGCGGGCGTACAATAATTCTCCATCCAGTTTTTGAAAGCGGGTCAAGAAGTTTTTCTCCATATTTTTTAAGAAGTCCAACATCGCCCCAGCTTGGAGAAACAAGCACTGTAAACGGATGATTTTCTTCCGCAGGAATTTCTGAGATATTCTGTCTGTAAACGTCAAGGTAAGGGCAGCCGACTGTAACAAGTTCCTTTTTGTTGATTCCGCGTTTTTCCTCAAGATAACGAAGGTCTGTTGCCTGATAGTCGCCTGTAAGAAGAACCGAATCAAAGAAGTCCAGCCCAAAAAGTCTGTAAGTTGTAGCGTCATTCGGCATATGAAGAATGTGCGAGTAATGCTTTACGTTTTTGCTTCTTTTAAGCTGGTAAACCTGAAGCCCTGGCGTTGTCATAAGGACAATTCCTGCGCTTAGCATATTTAATTTTGCGAAAGCGGAATTTCCTTCACCGATAAATTCCGCCTTTACATAATTATATTTCTGCTCAAAAATCGGGTCGGTCTTTGAAGATGTAAGATATTCAAGGGGAATTTTTCTTGCCTCAAATTCTTCTACAATCGGCTTGAAAGTGTTCCAGTACTGATTTCCCTCGTTGTAGAGTACATACGGTTTGTATGAAGAGTCAACCTGCGCGCTTCCGTCTTTTTTGCCTGAAAAAAAGAATTTGACTTTCAAGATAAGCGCCCGGAACAAAAAGAAAACTGTTGCCGCGGCTCCAATCAAAATGCTGAAAAGCATTGAGCCTGTGCCCGGGTCGATGTAAAGCGGTAAAAATGTCGTAAAAATCATAATTTCTCCTATTGATTTTTTAAATTTGAATATTTTCTTCCATAGTAATCGCAGTTATTTGATTCCTTTCTGCCAATTTTTGGCTTCAAAGATATTTTCTGAAATTGTGTACCAGTCTTTTTCAGGAACAGTGAATGTGTTCAGACCGTTTCCGCCCGGCCGCCAGTTGTGCGTAAGAACCACGCCGGAAGCCTTTTTTTCTGCAGGTGGAATTTCCCTGATTTCTTTGCCAGTGACCGGATTCCTTGGATTCTCGATGATTCCTTTTGTTGCAATCGCCGGAACGTCTGCGTTGGTCATAAAATCTTTGTTTATAGAAAGCTTTCCTTTTGCGTTAAAATCCTTTACCAGAAGCAGCGGATGGTTGTGGTCAGGATTGTAGCCGTCCGGGAATTCAGTCTGCTCAAAGTCAAGCTTAAAGCCTTCTTCTGTTCCAATTCCGTGGTCGGCAACAAAAATAATCCGTGAGTTGTCGTAGCAGTCGTTTTCCTTTAAATACTGAATCCAGTCGCCAAAACGTTTTAGAGCGGCGATATTTCCGGAAACGCTGCGGTATTTTTCAACTTTTGAATGGGTTTTGTCTTCAATGCTGATTGCAGGAACGTAATCCGGAGCCTGAAGTTTCTGTCCCGAATGTGTTGTGTCGTTTACAATCGCAAAGAATTTGTTTCCCTCGGCTGTAAAATCTGTAAGCTCAGGCATATAGTCAAGCGCAGAATAATAGTCGATAAATTCCATTATGTCGGAAGTCTGCTCATCAGATGACCACCACGAGCCGTCATCGTAAATGCTGTCGCGCGCAAAAAGCGGAACTGCCTTAAAAAGACTGAACCATACAAGATTTCTCTTAAGGCACGTGCTTGTGATGTTAGGACGGACTTTGTCGGGATTCTGTCTTACCCAAAGGTCTGTATATTTTCGTTCAACGTTAAAGCCTTCTATTTTTTCATAAGGCGCGCAGATTGACATATCCGGAATCCAGCTGTAGTTTGCCCAGCTTAAATCCGAAACCTGCGCTGTAAAATCCGCCTGCTCGGTAAAGATTCTTGGAAGTGTCAGAAGAGCCTCGTTCTGTTTGTCAACAAGGCGTTCGGTTTTTCTCTTGTTGATTTCAGAAGGAATATATTCATATCCGCCAAAAAGTGGTGGAACGGCAAGCAAAGTTCCCTGGTTCCATGAGGCTGTGTTGTGGTAAAGCGTGAATCCGTCGTAAATATCGTACAGTTCTGGAAAAGCCTCGAAAATCGGTTGAACATAAGAATTTTCCGCGCGGTCAAGCATGATTACAAATACATTCTTTCCTGTCTTGGAAACGTGGTACAGCGGAGTGATTGCGTCAACCTCTTTTACATCGTCTGCGACTGTTTTTTTATATTCTGAATATCCGCCTTGAATCTGCGCGATGTGAACAAGCGAAAGACCTGCCTCTGCGATAAGAATTACCGCAAGGATTCCGTTCAAAATTTTTTCTTTTTTGAATTTAAGCAGAAGGACCGGAATGCAGACCGCAAAGATTATGCAGATTAAATTCAATATTGTCTGCCAGAGCGGCGCGGAATCGATGTTCTCTGCAAAAGTTATAAGCCGCGAAAGAGTTCCGTAGTTACCGGAGAAAACAAAAGCGTCTATCAGCGCGACAAAAAGCAGAACCGGCATTGCGACTGCAAAACCAGCCTGGATGCGCGCGTTGAACAAAAAGTAGACACAGCTCATCCAGAATACAAAAAGCCCAAATGTTTGAAGCGTGGAATTGTAGATAAAATAAAGGGGCGAACCGTATCCGTCAATGTTTGAAAATTCAACCGGCGAAGAGCCTATGATAAAAGAAGGAATTACAGTTCCGGCAAAAAGGCAGAGAGCTATGCTTGAGACAATGAATATTCCGAACCGTGTCTTTTTATTTTCCGTAAGAGGCTTTAATGTCGTGTCTAAAAGATGCGAAATATATTTTACAAGGAAAGGAACTGCAAGAAGCAGGGTCGCAATCACAGCGAGCAAAAGCCGTTTATGCAGAAATCCGTTGTGGATAAAAAGAACGTAACAGTCCAGCCCTAAAATTGCGGCCGCAAAAACAATGTACAGAACTTTCGCAGGATTTTTTATTTTATAGAAGATATTTTTTACAAGAGAAAATACGTTGTTCATCGTCCAGTAAAGAACAAGACCTGCCGGAGAAGAATAAAGGATTACAAGGAAAATCAGAGCCATTCCATAAATTGTTATTTTATCCTTGAATTTAAATCCTTTTGTATAAATCGCGCCTGCAATGATATTTATAAGTGTCATCGCGATTGGAAGCACGTTGACAGGAAGACTTCCTATAGAAAAAAGAGCGTCCTGGGCGCCCATATCGCGTATAAAAAGGAACGAATATCCGCGCAAAGACTCAAGGTTTGAAAGGAATGAGTAAGCCGCCATAAAAAACGGAATCTGAATCAGAAGTCCGAATGACGAGCGCAGCGCCATAAGGGGATGGTAATGGTTTTCTTTATAGAAAGTAGTAAGAATCATGTACTGCTCATCGCCTTTAAAGACAGATTTGATTCTCTGGATTCCCGGGTCAAGTTTTTTTTCAGTGTCGCGCTGTATCTGCTGCCAGTGCTCGGCCACAATGTAAAGCGGAAGACAAAGAATTGAAACCGCAAGGCTTACTCCGATAACGGCAATGCCCTCGTTTTTGAAGACACTGTCAAACAGGACAAAAGAGAATTCGATTATCTGAATAAGCGGATAAATTATTACTGTGTAAAGAAAATTCAACATTTACAAAATCCTTGAAAAAATGTTCCAAATTATATCATTTTCAATTGGCAATAGCAATTAATAGGCGGTTTTGAAATTGTTTGGAACCTTTCAAGGTTATTCTGGTAAAATATTACTGTTAAACTGCTATGTTTTCATTTGAAATTTAATGATTCTCTTGTTATCTTTATTGTATGAAAATTTCAGCGGAAACTTTAGTACTTAAATTTATACGTTCATATCCAGAGCCTTTTTCTGTAAATTTTTTTTCAAGCATAATTGCCAAATTCGGGGTAAAGCTGACAAAAGATGAGTGTGAAACTTACCTTTGCGGAAATCCGAATGTTTTTACTTTGGCGAACGGTCTGTATGCGACCAGGGCATGTATGTTCACTGATAAATACTTCAGCATAAGACCGGAGCGAAAAGAGCTTGACAAGGGCGTTTTTATCGCAGGACACCGTTGTATGCCTTTTGTGGATCCGGATATTCTTCCGTGCAGCATAACTTTTGTCTATAAACGCCACGCTTTGGCCCAGAAAGTTGTTGAGATTGACAGCGCGTTCCTGATGGATAGGTTTACTCTTTATGGCGATGAGTATTCTCCGCAGTATATCGCGCAGGATCCTGCCAATGCGGGAATGGATCTTTCTTCCATGGATTATATTTTGCCGCCTACGGTAAAAATAACAGGTGTTTCAACTGAAGAGCTTGTAAAAGACGGATTCAAGTCGGGCGACAGGCTTTCATGCAAGGTCATTGACTGGGATAACTGTGTTGTTGAGGTTGATTTTACTCCTCGCAAAGAAGGGGAAAATCCTTTTCAGATGACAAATGAAGATATTGAGCGTGAAAAGTGGTATTCGCTGCTGGAGGAATATCTTCTTGAAAGTTTTAGGATTGTCGGTCCATGCGATTCCATAGAAGAGCAGCTTTCCGTGGTTTTTGCGGAAAAACGTGATAAACTTTGCGTAAAGAACTGCGGTTCTGTGGAGGAGCTGTTTCTTAGGACAAAAAAAGTCGGCTTTGAACTTTTTGGTGTTGAAACTAGGCTATGGCACAAAGGCCAGGATGTTCCGGCTATCGGCAGCTGGAACGAGATGGATTACATTCCCCCTGAGGAAGAAAAGAACCTGAAGCCTGTCGCTGAAAAATTTGAGCAGATTCCTCAGTTCATTGTTGACGCGGCGATAAAAGACCAGCTTTACGAAAAAGTCTGCGACGTGGAGCTTCTGCTTAAGCAGCTTTATCCTAACTCGTATAGAATTTCCGCGGTTCCCCGCAAGATGATGTTATTGCACTTGAAAAATCGACATGATATACTTTCCTCAAAATATAACCGTTTTGCAGATTCTGAAATAAGCGGAATTCGTCACAGGATTCTGGAGCTTTTTACTCAGGTCAATGCTCTTGTCTATGCGATTGATCTGGCAGGCATTGACCTTTCTGTTTTTCCGCAGCAGTCGCTCGTGGTTCTTTCCCAGATTTATGGTCATATAAACCATGTTCTGGAGGCTACTGAGTCAGAGCCGGCTTCCATTCTGCAGGATATGAATGAAATTTCACTCTCTGTGGATGGAATGCAGATGAATTTTGAATGTGTTGAGGAAGAGTTGCGTGCGGTTATTGCTAAGGAATCCAAGAACGGATTTTCAGTCTTAAAATAAATTTTTGTCGGAGTAAAAATGGCAGTAAATCTTGCGGAGCTTATCCATAAAGGTGGAGTTTTTAAGGATGTTGAAGGTTCTTCCCCGGAAGAAATCTATGGAAAAATTACAGGAATGATGAGTCTTCCAGTCGGGTTGTCTGCTGAAACAGTATGCAAAGCGCTTTGCGATAGGGAAAAAATCATGAGCACGGCTGTTGGAAACGGAATCGCGTTGCCCCATGCCAGAATTCCTCTTTTAAAGGATGAGGATGACCAGAGAATCTGCGTTGTATATCTAAAAAATCCGATTGATATGCGTGCTCCCGATGAACGGAAAGTTTTTGTAATGTTTGTGATTCTTTCGGCAAATCAGCGTTCGCATCTGAATGTTCTTTCGGAGCTTGTTCAGCTTTTTCAGCAAAAAGAATTTAAAAATCTCCTTGAAAAAAATGCTGGTGAGGCCGAGTTGCTCAATGC
>CAVGBY010000110.1:0-5118 GCA_963627355.1 uncultured Prevotella sp.
ATGGCAAGCAATTTTTGAAGAAAATTGCGCAGTCCGATACCTTGTTACGCTCCGCGTAAGATAGCTTTGCTATCTAGCGAATTGATGCGCTTTTTCTGGTAGCACATTCAATTTCTTTCACAATATCCATAAAAAAAAACTCAAAATTAAAAATTTTTGCATTGGAGTTGCTTATGCTGGTAAAAAATGTAATGACAAAAAACCCGATTACTATCGCACCGGAAAATTCAATCACAGAAGCCAAGGCTTTGATGACCAAAAAAAATATCGGAAAACTTCCTGTAGTTGATAAAAACAATAATCTTGTAGGAATTCTTACTAAAAAAGATTTGGCAAAGGCCGCACCGTCTGATGCCACAACGCTTGATATGTTTGAAATCGGTTATCTTCTTTCAAAAATCAAAGTTGAAAAGGTGATGACCAAGAATGTTGTCTCAGTTTCTGACTCCGAGGTTGTTGAAAACGCCGCAAAGCTTATGGTTGACAACGGAATCGGTTGTGTTCCTGTTATGTCCGGCGAATGTCTTGTTGGAATCATCACGGAAAGCGATTTGTTCCAGCTGTTTACTGATATGTTTGGCTCGCGCGAACCGGGTGTGCGTTTTATTATTACTTTGGATGACACTCCTGGACAGCTTGCGAAAATTGTGAACGAAATTGTAAAACTGAACGGAAATCTTATTTCTCTTGTAACACGGGAAATGAAAGAGGCTGGAAAACGCCGTCTTACTGTAAAAGTTGCCGGAATCACAGAAGCGCAGGTAAAAGAAATTCTGGAAAAACTGAATATTGTTATTGACGACATAAGATAGAATTCAATTTTTGCCCACGCATTGAAAACAACATAAAAAAACGTTATTCTATATCATATTTTTAAAATAGAGTAAGGAAATATTATGTTGATAAACGGTTCTCAGATTGTTATTGAATGTCTTATTGAGCAAGGCGTGGATACGGTTTTCGGTTATCCTGGAGGCTGTATTCTTAATATTTATGATGAGCTTTATAAGAATTCTGACCGTATTGAACATATTCTTACCGCGCATGAGCAGGGCGCTTGCCACGCAGCCGACGGATATGCCCGTGCCACAGGAAAGGTTGGAGTCTGTATGGCAACTTCCGGACCTGGAGCAACGAACCTTGTTACAGGAATTGCGACCGCCTATATGGATTCAGTTCCGATTGTTGCAATCACGTGCAATGTCGGAAAGGCTTTGCTTGGACGCGATTCTTTTCAGGAAATTGATATTACCGGCGTAACTTTGCCTATCACAAAGCATAATTACCTTGTAAAAGATATAAAGGATTTGGCGCAGACAATCCGCGAGGCGTTCCTTATCGCAAAATCTGGCCGTCCGGGACCGGTTCTTATTGATATTTTAAAGGATGTTACAGCACTGAATGTCCAGTATGAATTTGAGCCTTCAAAAGACCCCGACTCCCTTGCGCGGGCTGCGTTGAATGCTTCTAGTTTTAAGCGTGCGGTTACTGTTCCAGCTCCTGCTGAAGATGACATAAAAAAAGCCGCGGAGATGATTAATGCTTCTGAACGCCCGGTAATTTATGCCGGTGGCGGTGTAAAAATTTCCGGTGCGGAAGAAGAGCTTCTTCAGTTTGCGGAAAAGGCTAATATTCCTGTAAGCGAATCGTTGATGGGGCGTGATGTGTTTCCTTCAAAACATCCGCTTTGCACCTGGATGGTCGGAATGCACGGAACTTACGCAAGCAATATGGGAATCACCGAAGCTGACCTTGTTATTGCTATTGGCGCGCGTTTTTCTGACCGTGTTTACGGAGACCCTTCAAAGTTTGCGGAACGCGCAAAAATTCTTCATATTGATATTGACCCGGCCGAAATCAACAAGAATATCGATTCTGATGCAAGCGTTGTCGGCGATGTAAAAGATGTCCTTTTAAAACTTATTCCTCTTGTGAACAAGAATGAGCACAAGGAATGGCTTTCCCAGATTAATGAATGGAAAAAGACTTATCCTTCCTGCTATGATAAAAATCCAAAAGATTCTATAAATCCTAAATTCATCTGCGAGCATATCCACGAGGTTGTTGGCGATGATTGCTTTATTACTACGGAAGTCGGCCAGCATCAGATGTGGACGGCGCAGTTTTATCCGTTTGGAAAAAAACGCCGTTTTGTTACGTCCGGCGGGCTTGGAACAATGGGTTATGGAACCGGCGCAGCGATCGGAATTTCTCTTTCCAAGACTGGAAGCCGTGTTGTTCATATTGCCGGTGACGGTTCGTTCCGCATGAACTGCAACGAGCTTGCTACAATCGCGCATTATAATCTTCCTATTGTGATTGTTGTTGAAAACAATAATGCCCTTGGAAATGTGCGTATGTGGCAGCGTCTTTTTTATGGAAAACGCTTTAGCCAGACAACTCTTGATTTTGGGCCGGACTGGGTAAAACTTGCGGATTCTTACGGAATCAAGGGCTACAAGGTGACAAACGCAAAGGATTTTGCAAAAGCTTTTGATGAAGCCTTTAAATCTGGAAAAGCCGCTATTATCGACGCAAGAGTTGACAGGGACGAGATGGTTTTGCCTATGGTTCCTGGCGGAAAGCCAATCTACAATATGATTCTTGAGCTTTCAAAGGAAGTTATGGCTAACGATTAAACCTACCGTACATCACGATTTTGTGTTATACTGTCTGGGAAGGAAACTGATAGGAGCAATAGTGATGTACGAATCTGGTGAAGATTATCTTGAAGCGATTTTGATGATTTGGCAGGAAAAAAATGAATGTCATTCTGTTGATGTTGCCCACAAGTTGAACGTTTCAAAGCCTAGCGTAAGCCGCGCGATGGGAATTTTACGGGAAGACGGCTACATTTTCGTTGATGAAAATCAGCATATCAATTTTACTGAAAAAGGTCTGGCAAAAGCGCAGGATGTTTACGACAGACATCAGCTTCTTACAAAATTTCTGATGAAAATTACAGGTCTGGAAGAAGAGCAGGCTGAACAGAACGCCTGCCGCGTTGAGCATGTGATTGATTCTGATGTTGTCCGTGGTATTAAAAACTGGATGAAAAACAACTAGAAACAGCGGATTTGATGAAGAATTTTCTACGGTATTTAAAAACTCGTCCTCTTGCATTTACAAGTGTGGTTTTTCTTGTTTTTGTGTATTTTATTATGGTTTTTGCAGAGTTTTTTGCGCCGTATTCTGCGTCAAGGACTTACGAGAACAATACTTTTCATCCGGCAAATCTTGAGCTTACAAAAGGCGGGCTAAAAGTCCGCGAATACCGTGCCATAAACAAGGCGACATGGAATTACGTCCGGGTAAAGGATGCGGAATGTATCCATAATTTTAAATTTTTTGTAAAAGGCGAGCCGTATAAGATTCTGGGGATTATTCCTGGCCACATTCATCTTTTTGGCTCTGACTCTGAATATCCTGTTTATCTTTTGGGCGCGGATAACCTTGGCCGTGACCTTTTTAGCAGAATTGTATACGGAAGCAGAATCTCCCTTACGATTGGTTTTGTGGCAACGGCGATTTCTCTTTTGCTTGCGATTATTCTTGGCGGATTTTCCGGGTATTTTGGAAGCGTTACAGACTGGGCAATCATGCGTTTTGCGGAATTTTTTATGCTGATTCCGTCGCTTTATTTTATCCTTTTTTTGCGTTCACTTTTGAATACAAAAATGGATTCCGGCACATCGTATATGGTTATTACTTTGATTCTGGCACTGGTCGGCTGGCCGGGAAGCGCGCGTACAATCCGCGGAATGGTTCATTCAATAAAGCGGGAGGAATTTGTTGTAGACGCGCAGCTGGAAGGAATTCCAAGTCTTGTTGTGATTTTCAGGCATATAATTCCACAGATTTCAAGTCTTTTGATTGTAAGCACGGCGCTTTCTGTTCCTGGATTTATAATGAGCGAAACTACTCTTTCGTATCTTGGTCTTGGAATCAGCGATCCTGCGGTCAGCTGGGGTTCACTGATAAACCGTGATATTTCAACGCTTTCTAACTTGCGGAATTTTCCTTGGCTATTGTGGCCGGTTTTGATGCTTCTTCTTGTTACGCTTGCTTTTAACTTTTTGGGCGATGCTCTGCGTGATTTTTTTGATCCGTATAGTGTTGTGTTCAAAAAACGTAATGTCAAGGCTGAAAAATCCGGGGAAATCCTGTGCAGGCACAAAGATTCACTTCTTTCTGTTGAAAATCTTGCCGTTTCGTTCATGATGCTGTGTGGAACTAAAAAAGTTCTGGTTCAGGCTGTAAAAGATGTTTCTTTTTATGTAAATAAAGGTGAGATTTTGGGGATTGTAGGGGAATCTGGCTCTGGAAAGTCGGTTTCTACAACTGCTGTCCCTGGACTTTTGCCGCAGAATGCAGAAATGTCCGGGAAAATTTATTTTAACGGAGTTGATTTAACAAATCTTGGGCAAAAAGAGCTGCGGAACTACCGCGGACAGAAAATTGCACTGATTTTTCAGGAGCCGGGGCGAAGTTTTGACCCTCTTCAGAATATTGGAAGCGTGTTTTTTGAATCGTTCAGGGTTTCTGAGCCGGATATTACAAGGGAAGAATCTGACGTAAAAGCCGCGGAACTTTTAAAGGATGTTGGTTTGCCGGATTCGTTCGGGCGGCTAAAGGCTTTTCCGCATCAGTTTTCGGGCGGCCAGCTGCAAAGAATAGGAATAGCGCTGGCTCTTTCGCAGAACTGCGAGCTTTTGATTGCGGATGAACCGACGACCGCTCTGGATGTGACGATTCAGGCTCAGATAATTTCTCTTCTTTTAAGGTTAAAACAGGAACGCGGGCTTTCTATTATTTTTATAAGCCACGATATAAATCTTGTGGCGCAGATTAGCGACAGAATTTGCGTTATGTACCATGGAAGTGTTGTTGAAACGGATTCATCTGAAAAGATTATGAAAAATCCGGCTCATCCTTATACAAAAGCGTTGATTTCCGCATTGCCGAAATTTGGCGAGCATTACACAAAAGGAAAAATGGCTTCAATTTCAAAAGAGGAAAAATTTGACTGAATATAAAAATTCTTACGAAAATGATTTTGTTCCAGACTCAAAAGACAAAAAAATCGCGCTGAAAGTTTCCGGTCTTACAAAGCAGTTC
>CAVGBY010000110.1:5128-6522 GCA_963627355.1 uncultured Prevotella sp.
TCTTGAGGCAGGATTTTTTGCCAAAAATAAAAAAACTGTCTACGCGGTGAACGATGTTTCGTTTGAGATTCCTGCCGGGTCAACTTACGGAATTGTCGGTGAATCTGGCTGCGGAAAAACCACGACCGCCCGGCTGATTGTGCAGATGTACAGGCAGACTTCTGGAAAAATTGAGTTTTTTGGACGCGACATTTCTTCTTTTGGTAAAAAAGAGTTAAAGAATTACCGTGAAAAAGTAAAATATATTTTTCAGGACCCTGCAAAATCCTTGAATCCGCGGATGTCTGTGTACGAAATTCTTGTTTCAGCGTTGCGCTATTCTTCTTTGTGGGGCGGAAAAGAAAATGCCCAAGAGCGTGCGGAGGAGATTATTCAGGAAGTTGGTCTTTCTGCGGAAGATTTAAGGCGTCGTCCGGCGGAATTTTCGGGCGGTCAGCGGCAAAGAATTTCAATTGCGCGCGGTCTGATTATGAATCCGGAGTTTCTTGTCTGCGATGAGGTTGTTTCTGCTCTGGATGTTTCGATTCAGGGGCAGATTATAAATCTTCTTCAGGATTTGCGCCAGAAAAGAAATCTTAGTTTTATTTTTATCACGCACGATTTAAAGGTTGCCTCGTATTTTTGCGATAGAATCGGCGTTATGTTCCGCGGTGTGATGGTTGAGGAAGGCGATGCCCGCACTTTGTACAAGGACGCTCTTCATCCGTATACAAAACTTCTTTTTGAGGGGGCGGCCGGTAAACTTTCAAGGTCAAATGTTGAGGTAAAAACTACCCTTGAACAGGAACATTGCTGTCCGTTCGCATACCGCTGCCCAAAAGCAACGGAAAAATGCCGCGCGGAACTGCCTGAATTCAGGACTCTCCCGGGCGGACACAAAATCCGCTGTTTTTTTTCCTGAACATAAGAAACATTATTTTTTACTGCGTATTCCGAACCACGCGGAAACCATATACATCGGTACCATATTCAGAAATTGGTGAAAGACCGCTTCTGGATGTTACACTGCAACCTGAGTCACTATCATACCAGCTGCCTCCGCGTATAACACGTGTTGTTCCAGAGGTTGCTCCTGTTGTGGCGGTATCGGTTGTTATTGTTTCAATATACCAGTCCCAGCACCATTCTGTTACGTTTCCGCACATATCGTAAATACCATAGCCGTTGGGTTTTTTGCTCTTTACTTCGTGGGTTGTGCTTTCTGAGTTGTCCGAGTACCACGTTGTGTCCTCTGCGGTGTCGCTGCCTGCATACGTGTAATTTTCGCTGTCGCGTGCGGCCCATTCCCATTCTGCCTCGGTCGGAAGACGGTAGCCGGTTGCTGAAGAACTGTAGGTTACTGCATCCCAGTTTGAATCTGTGCTTGTCGGAATACTTGAATATTCAAAAGTTGA
>CAVGBY010000111.1:0-6457 GCA_963627355.1 uncultured Prevotella sp.
TCTTGTAATCCCTGAATTGAACGGAAAATTGATTGGTTCAGCTCAGCGTGTTCCAGTTCCAACAGGATCTACAACAATCCTTACTGCTGTAATCAAGACAAACAAAGAAGTAACAAAAGAAGCTATCAACGCTGCTATGAAAGCTGCTGCAACAGAATCTTTTGGCTACAACGAAGATGAAATCGTTTCTTCAGATGTTATTGGTATGCGCTTCGGTTCTTTGTTCGACGCTACACAGACAATGGTATCTAAAGTATCTGACGATACATATCAGGTTCAGGTTGTTTCTTGGTACGACAATGAGAACAGCTACACATCACAGATGGTTAGAACAATCAAATACTTCAGCGAAAACTGCTAATTATAGTTAATTTCTGAAGAAAAGGGCATCCTGAAAATGGGTGTCCTTTTTTGTTTTGACGTATTTGATTGTTCTTTCATATTGAACAGGTCGCAAACTCTTCGAGTTATGCTTCCACAAAATGCTGCGCCACTGCTCGCATTTTGGGTTATCACAATCAAATTCAGTTTTTTTGTTTTTTTTCTGCAACTTTTGTTTTGTTGATGTGTCTATACTCTTAGACCGCCGGAAAGGCTGTGGGAGATTAAAAGATGAAAAAAGTAATTCCTGTTTTTTTTGCTGCTGACAATAATTATGCGCCGTTTATTGCGGTAACTCTTGAGTCAATTCTTGACAACGCAAGCAAAGATTTTCAGTACAAATTTTATATTCTTACAACGAATATCCGTGACGAGTATAAATCGGTTTTGGAAAAATATAATTCAGAGGACGTTTCCGTTGAATTTGTTTCCCTTGCAGAAACAGTTGACTCTGTAAAAGAAAAATTTGCAATCCGTGACTATTATTCAATGGCAACATATTACCGCTTTTTTATCGCGGATATGTTTCCTCAGTATAACAAGGCTCTTTATCTTGACTGCGACATTGCTGTTTTGGGCGATATAAGCGAGCTTTTCAATACAAATGTCCGAAATTTTTATCTTGGCGCAATTCCTGATGAATCTCTTTTTAAATATCTTCCGTTCTCTGATTATGTTGAACGTGCGCTTGGAGTTCCAGCCGCGGAATATTTTAACGCCGGCATTATGGTTATGAATCTTGCCGCATTCCGGAAATATGATGTTCTTTCACAGTTTGTCGAGCTTATGAAAAAATATAAATTCCGTGTAGCCCAGGATCAGGACTATCTGAACGTAATCTGTAAAAATAAAGTAAAATTCATAGAAACTGGATGGAACAAAGGCGCGGTTTATACTCCGGGATTTGATGAAAATACGCTGAAACTTGTTCATTACAACTTGAACAGAAAACCGTGGCACAAAACCGGTGTAAAGTATGAGGAATATTTCTGGAAATATGCGGAAAGAACAGAATTTGCAGATCTGATTCATGAAAAACTTGCGAATTATTCTGACCAGGCGCGTGCCAATGACGATGCGGGGCTTGAAAATCTGATAAAAATGTGTACGCAGGAAGCAAACAGCGAGACAAATTATTACAACACTTACGTAAAGAGATATGATATATGGAAAAATCTGCTGAACGACTTGAAATCCTTGCTAAAATCGATGAGTACGAGCGTAACGAATGGTGGTCACGAGATGTTGAGGCTGACCCGGAAACTATTCCGCTGACGCTGGACAAAGTTGACTATTTTCAGAAGAAACTTTCAACAAGATTTCTTACAAAACTCGCGAATTTCCTTGGCGGAAAATTTATTAACTACCTTATAGAAAAAAAGGCTCTGATAATCAAGGAAGTCCGTGGGTTAAATGAAAATTATATTCCGCTGGAAAATCAAGGTGCAATCATAACCTGCAACCACTTTAATCCGTTTGATAATTTTGCCGTCTACAAGGCGATTGAAGGTCATGTTAAGAAAAATGAGCTTTATAAGATAATCAGGGAAGGGAATTTTACGAATTTTCCGGGATTTTTTGGATTTTTGTTTCATTACGCAAACACAATTCCATTAAGCCGCAATTTAAGCTGCATGAAAGAGATGATGAAAGCCATTTCCTGCTTTTTAAAGCGCGGTGAAAAAATCCTGGTTTATGCGGAGCAGGCTCTGTGGTGGAATTACCGCAAGCCACGTCCGCTGACGCCGGGCGCGTTCCGTTTTGCCGCGGAAAATAATGTTCCTGTGATTCCAATGTTTATAACAATGGAAGATTCTGAGTTTATCGGGCAAGAAGGATTTCCAGTCCAGGAGTACACGGTTCATATTCTGCCTGCGATTTTTCCGGATGAAAAAAAATCCGTCCACGAAAACTGTGCAGAAATGAAAGAAAAAAATTATGAGCTCTGGAAAAAAACTTACGAGGAATTTTACAAAATTCCTTTGACATATTTAAAAAAAGAGTCTGACTAAAAAAGTCAAAAAAGAGAAATGATAAAAATTACATCCGTGGCTTGCCGCTAGGCGAAGTTTTATAAGGAGAGAAAAATGCTGTTTTACGTTATCTGTATTTTTGGTGGCGATGCCGCTATTATCATCTTTAATCTTCTTGCGAAAAATTCGCTTGCCGAAAATTCCGCCTATACAGATAAATTTCTTGTTGTCGCGGGGCTTCTGCTGATTGCCGGATGTGTTGCGATTGATGGGATTTCCGCGTTTCTGATTCGCCGCTTGCCTGAAAAATGGTTCACATTTAACGTTGATTTTCATAAAGTTTCAAAAAAAGAATGTAAATTCTACGAAAAACTTGGAATAAAAATCTGGAAAGACCATATTCTTGAACTTGGTATGTTCACGGCGTTCAGCAAAAAGCACGTTGCAAACCCTGAAAGCCCTGAATATATTGAACGTTTTATCCTTGAGTCAAATTATGGCGCTCTGATTCATATTGTCGGTGTTTTTCTTGGTTTTTTGCTGCTTGCAGTCTATCCAGAAAATCTTTTGTGGCGTATGAGTTTTCCGGCCGCGCTTATAAATGCGTTCATGAATATTTTTCCGTTTATGATTTTGCGCTACAATCTGCCGCGCCTTCACCGTATGCATGCGATTCTTGTAAAAAAAACAGCAAAGAAAACTTAATTAGGGCTAATTAACAGCGCATTTTTGCTGCAAAATCGCAAAATGTGCAAATGTCCCCTGTTTTTCCCGGCAATTTACCTTCTTTTTCAAGTCTTGGAATCAGCGATGAAAGACCTTTTTCAAAACAGAGTTTTGTCATCGGATTTCTGTACGCATTTTGCATAACAGTGTCAAAACTGTCAGTTATATTTCCAATAAAAAGCGCGCGGTTTTCGTTCGCAAAACCACAGCAGGGCGCGATGTTTCCGTCCGGATGGACAAAAAGAATGTTTCCCGGTCCCTGGCAAAAATCTTCCCTGAACCATTCCGCGCTTTGCCAGCCGCGCGTATCTTCGCTCTGGAATGTCTGGGGCAAAATAAAAATGTCCGCGGAAAAATCTCCGCAAAGCGCGTTAAGTTCAGATTCAAGTTTTTCAGTTTTTTCATCATCTAAAAATGGATCTGCCACCGCCTGGATATTTATGTTTTCTTCGCCAAAAATCTTGTTCACGGCCGCACAAAAATTTCGGATTTTACTGTAATTCTGCCCATGAAAGTTATCGTAACTTATCCCGATTTTTCCGTCGTAGCCGGCGTTGTATATATTCTTCAGTTTCTCATTCAGCTCATCTTCAGTTTTCCACCATACACCGTTTGTCATAATCTGGTCGAACATAAAATCGTTTTTTCGGGCAAAATTTATGACACTGTGCAAAAAATCCATCGCAAGAAAAGGCTCGCCGCCGGAAAATCCAACCTTCTCAATTTTGCAGTTGACTGAATTCTTGCATGAATCCAGAAAATTAATGGCATCCTCCGCGCTGAGCGAAACTGGTTTACGGTCAACAAAACAATGAGCGCAGTGCAGGTTGCACATCGTGGTTGAAGAAAAAAATATTTCTGTCGGAATGAACATAAAAACCGCCTTTGTGAATATTGTTCTATTATATACCTTTGCGGAAAATTCAAAAAGTTCCGTATATTCTATGAGATTTTTCTTTGTTGAATTTTAAGCCCAAACCTATTATATTTAAAGCGATATTTTCAATTTCAGAGGTCAGTATTATGATTAAGACAGTAAAAGACGTTGATCTTAAAGGCAAACGCATTATCATGCGCGTTGATTTTAACGTTCCTATGAAGGATGGTGTTGTTCAGGACGACACTCGTATCATGGCAGCGCTTCCTACAATTAAATATATTCTTGAGCAGAGTCCGCGTTCGCTTGTATTGATGAGCCACCTTGGCGACCCTAACAAAGACGTGAAAAAAGCAAAGGAAAAGGCTGAAAAAGCTGGAAAAACCTGGACTGATGCAGATTCTGAAAAGTTCATCAACGGCAAGAACAGAATGAAGCCTGTTGTTGAATACTTTGCCTCAAAACTTGGAAAAGAAGTTACATTCCTTCCTGATGCTCTCGGACAGAAGGCAGCAATTGACGCTCTTCCGGAAGGTGCTGTCGCAATGCTCGAAAACGTTCGCTTCCACAAGGAAGAAACTTCTAAAGATTCTGCAGAACGTGACGTTATGGCAAAAGAACTTGCTTCTTACGGTGATATTTTCGTGAATGATGCTTTTGGAACTGCCCACCGCGACCAGGCTTCTACAGCATCTATCGCAAAATTTATGCCGGTTCCGTCTGTAGGCGGATTCTTGATGGAAAAAGAAGTTAAATACATCCAGCCGATGGTAGAAAATCCTCCAAAGCCGCAGGTTGCAATTATCGGCGGCGCAAAGGTTTCTTCAAAAATCGCTGTTTTGGAATCACTTCTTAAGAACGCTTCTGCCCTTGTAATCGGCGGAGGAATGGCATACACATTCTTAAAGGCACAGGGACATAAAGTCGGAATTTCTCTTGTAGAGGACGATTTTATCGACACAGCTAAAAAACTTTTGAAAGACGCAGAGGCAAAAGGCGTAAGGATTGTTCTTCCTGTTGACCATGTCGCGGCAGACAAATTTGACGCGAACGCAACTCCAGTTGCAGTTGACGGTGTTGATATTCCAGATAACCTTATGGCAATGGATGTTGGTCCAAAGACAATCGACCTTTATAAAGAAGTTCTTTCAACTGCAAAATCTGTTGTATGGAACGGACCTGTAGGTGTATTTGAATTTGACGCATTCGCTAAAGGAACTGCAACTGTTGCCCAGCTGGTGGCAGATGCAACTGGACGCGGTGCAATGACTGTAGTTGGCGGCGGAGATTCTGTTGCCGCTGTAAACAAATTCCACCTTGCAGACAAAATGAGCCACGTTTCAACAGGCGGCGGCGCTTCGCTTGAATTCCTTGAAGGAAAAACTCTTCCGGGAATTGCAATCTTGGCAACAAAATAATAACTGCTGAAATTTCGTGCGGGTTTCGCTTTTCGGAGCTCGCCCGGTAATAAAAAAAACGCCATTTACTGGAACTTTGCTTCCTTTGAATGGCGTTTTTTTTGTTTTTGCTGGAATTTTAAAATAAAAAAAGCGGATGACGGGAGTCGGACCCGCACGCCAACCTTGGGAAGGTCGTATACTACCGCTATATTACATCCGCATTGCCTTACTGTATCACAAATAACAGTTTGTGTAAAATGCAAAAACAAGCGGAAGGAAAAAAGCGGGCGTTACGGGCTCTTTTTATTGTTGCGTCAGCAACTACTTCTAAGCCCGTACGGTGTGTAGCAACGAAGCTTCTATTTATTTTATTATATTATTAATTTAGCTTCGTTTGCAGTTTTGCAGGCAAAACTGTTAATTGCTTTTAATAAACGTAGGGCGGTTGCCCGCCCTAAAAAAATTACAGTTCGCAGATTGGAACAAAAGTTTCAGCCTTTAAAGAAGCGCCTCCAATCAGGCCTCCGTCAATATCCGGCTGAGCCAAAAGCTCTGCTGCGTTTGACGCCTTCATTGAGCCGCCGTACTGGATGATTATCTCGTCAGCAACTTTCTGGTTGTAGAGTTTAGCGATGTATCCGCGGATAAACTTGTGGATTGCCTCAGCATCTGCCGGAGTCGCAGTTTTTCCGGTTCCGATAGCCCATACCGGCTCGTAGGCGATAGTAACATTCTTCATCTGCTCTTCTGTCACACCGGCCAAATCAGCAGAAAGCTGGAAAGCGCAAACCTGTTCAGCCTCGCCTGCCTCGCGTTCAGCAAGAAGCTCACCGATACAAAGGTCAACTTCAAGACCGTCGTTCAAAGCCTTGCGGACTTTTCTATTAATAAGCTCGTCTGACTCACCGATTTCGTGGCGTCGTTCAGAGTGACCAAGAATAACGCACTGGCAGCCAATATCCTTGAGCATTGCTGTAGAAACCTCGCCTGTGTGCGCTCCGTTAGAAGTCGCGGCGCAGTCCTGAGCCGCAAGAATAATATTAGAGCCTTTTACAACCTGAGCAACAGCGTCAAGATATACAAAAGGAACGCCAATCATA
>CAVGBY010000112.1:0-6455 GCA_963627355.1 uncultured Prevotella sp.
CGTTATGCTTGCGCTGGTTTTGCCTTCTACAGTTCCGCTTTGGATGGTTTTTATTGGTGATTTTGTTGCCATGGTCATTGCAAAAGGGCTTTTTGGCGGAATCGGAAGTAACGTTTTTAACCCTGCGTTGACAGGACGCGCGTTCCTGTTCATAAGTTTCCCGGCCGCAATCGGGGCGACATGGTTTGACCCGAATCTTGCTGCGCCTGTCTTGTCTCAGGCTGAAAAATGGGATGGAATTACTTCCGCGACTGTCTTGAGCCAGATTAAGGCCGGAACTCTTGATAATTTTGACTTTCTGCAGTTTTTTATAGGAAACCGCGCTGGTTGTATCGGAGAAACTTCTATTCTTTTGATTCTGGTTTCTTTTGTTTTCCTTTTGATTACAAAAATTATTGACTGGCGCGCGCCTGCGGCGATGGTCGGAACTGTTGTTGTATGCACTTTCTTTGCGGGGCTTTCGGCAGGGATTTCTTCCGCGATTTCTGATGTTGGAATCGCGCTTCTTACCGGCGGCCTGATTTTTGGCGCGACATTTATGGTTACTGATTACGCGACCGCTCCTGTTACAAAACCCGGAAGACTGATTTTTGGCGCTGGTGCCGGAGTTATAACATTTTTGGTAAGAAAATTCGGCGGTTATCCGGAAGGTGTTATGTTCAGTATTCTGATTATGAATGCGGTTGTGCCGTTCCTTAACAATGTTACAGGAAGAATGTACGGTTACGGAAAAAAAGGTCATCGCCGCCCGGAAACAGCAAAAATCAACATGGAATTTGACTTGAATTCCGCAAAGGAACGGAAAATTGCGGTTTCTGCTGATTCAGAGGCAGCAAAAGACGGAGGCAAGAATGACTAGCGCAAAAAATGATGATTCAATTTTCAGCATGATAAAACTTGGCGTTACGCTTGCCCTTTATGCGGTTGTTTCTTGTACGGTTCTTGCTGTTGTTAATAATTTTACGGCTCCAAAGATTGAGCAGAACCAGATGGCAAAAGTAAATAAGGCGATGGAGTCATTTTTTCCGGGTGAGGGATATTCTTTTTCCCAGAAAAGTGACTACGAGCCAAAAAATATCGGTTCAATCAAAATTGAAAGTCTGATTCTTGCTGAAAAAGACGGTGAGATTGCCGGTGGCGCGGCGCAGGTTTCCGGTCCGACTTATGATACAGCTACTCTTATTGTTGGAATGGCTGCGGACGGCACAATTACTGGCGTTCAGTTCCTTAAGAATACTGATTCCCCGGGATTCGGTCTAAAGGCAAGCGATTCAACTTTTAAATTGCCAAACGGAAAAACTTTCTACGGTCAGTTTGAAGGAAAAAACGCTAAGGACGGTTTTGAAAAAGACAAGAATTTTGACGCGATTTCTGGCGCTACGATTACAAGCAATGGTATTGCGAATTTGTTAAAGGCCGGCACAGAAACTTTGCTTTCATATATTGGAGGTAATGATGAATAAACCTCTTCAGATTTTTACAAACGGATTTATAAAGGAAAACCCGCTTTTGGTGTTGAATATTGGCTTGTGCTCTTCTTTGGGAGTTACAACAAGCATTTTTAACGGTCTTGGAATGGGAATGGGAATGCTTTTTGTTCTTGTTATGAGCGAGATTGTAATCAGTATTTTCAGAAAATTAATTCCTTCCGCGATTCGTCTGCCGGTTTTTATCATTATTATTGCGGCTTTTACAACGATTGTTCAGCTTGTTCTGAATGCTTATGTTGAGTCGCTTTACGAGGCTCTTGGCGTTTTTCTTCCATTGATTGTTGTAAACTGTATTATCATGGGGCGCGTTGAAGCGTTTGCCTCAAAAAATAATGTCGGAAATTCAATTCTGGACGCTCTTGGAATGGGGCTTGGCTATACAATCGTTCTTGTTATAATTGCGTTCTTCCGTGAGCTTTTTGGCGGCGGAACTTTGATGGCTGGAACTCCGCTGATGGTCACGGTGATTCCGGAAGCGTACCGGATTGGCGTTTTTAACAGCGCGCCGGGCGGATTTTTGATTTTTGGATTTCTGGGTGCTCTTGTTCAGTTTGGAAAATACGTTTCTGAAAAGAAGACCGGCAAAAAACATGAAGAGGCAAAAGTTGAGGACTGCGCTGACTGTTCGGGCTGTTCTTCCGGGTGCGGCTCTAAACCTGCTGAAGCAGAAAAGACTGGAGGAAAATAATGCTTGATTTGATTAAACTTTTTTTGAAATCTGCAATTGTTGATAACGTTGTTTTTATTCAATATCTTGCAATTTGTCCTTTTATCGGAATGACCAGCGAGACAGACAAGGCGACCGGCATGGGAATTGCGACTTCTTTTGTAATTGTTCTTGCGACTGCGGTAACCTGGCCGATTTATAAACTTGTGATGATTCCGCTTGGACTCCAGTTTCTTCAGACTTTGTTCTTTATTCTTGTGATTGCGTCGCTGGTTCAGCTTGTGGAATTCTTCCTTAAAAAATCTGTTCCTTCACTTTATAAATCAATGGGCGTTTATCTGGCTCTTATAACAACAAACTGCGCTGTTCTTGGTGTAACAATCAACTGCATCGGAAAAGATTACGGCTACGTTCAGAGTCTGGTTTATGCTTTGGGAACTGCCAGCGGATTCCTTTTGAGCATGGTTATTATGTCCGGGGTTCGTTCTAGGCTTAAGATTGCGAATATTCCGCAGAGTTTTAAGGGAACTCCGGTTCTGTTCGTGGCGGCCGGGCTTCTTTCGTTGGCGTTCATGGGCTTTAAAGGTCTGATTAAATAGGGGTTTATATGAATCTGATTATATATACAGTGATTGTTGCCCTTGCGATTGGTTTTGCGCTTGGTATTCTGCTTGGGCTTTTTAAGAAAATCTTTGCGGTTCAGGTTGACCCTAAAGTTCAGGAAGTACGGGATGCGTTGAGCGGAGCGAATTGCGGCGGTTGTGGCTATGCAGGCTGCGATGCGTTCGCGGAGGCGGTTGTAAACGGTGAGGCTGAGGTGACTGGCTGTGTTGCAGGCGGTGCCGCTGTTGCCGCGAAGGTTGCCGAGGTCATGGGAGTTTCTGCTGTAAGTTCTGAACCAAAAATCGCTTTTCTGGCTTGCGCAGGCTCAAACGAATGCGCGCAGGAAAAAGGTGAGTATGAGGGTGTAAAGACTTGTGCCGCGGCGCAGCTTACAATGAACGGAACAAAGAAATGCGCGTTCGGCTGTATCGGTTTTGGCGACTGCGTGGAGGCGTGTCCGTTTGGCGCAATTTCTATGGGCGCGGATGGACTTCCAAAAGTTGATGTTGAAAAATGCGTCGGCTGCGGAAAATGCGCAAAGACTTGCCCGAAGCGCTTGTTCTCTCTTATTGCAAAAGACACGGCCGGAGCAATTGCACGCTGCTCAAACCACAGCGACAACAAGCCTCAGATTAAAAAAGACTGCTCGGTTGGCTGCTTTAAATGCGGAATGTGCGTAAGAAAATGTCCTGTAGGCTGCATAAACATTGCCACAGGAATTCCGCAGATTGACTACAACCAGTGCGTAAGCTGCGGCGAATGTGTAAAAGCCTGCCCGGATCACGTTCTTACACTGATTGGAAAAATGAAATTGGCGTAAAAAGCTGGATTTTGTTCTGTAATCTAAAATCTGATTTTTAGTCCCCTGGAATTTTGTTCAGGGGATTTTTTATGCCCTTGCGGAAAAAATTATCCATTTATCGCGTCATCAATTATTCTTGTTTCAACCTAAAAAAATTCCATAAAACATTTTTACTAATTTTATCAAAATCAATATATGTGCTATATTTATAATATTAGGTGGTAAAATGATTACAGGTGAAATTAAAAACAAGATTGACAATGTTTGGCTTAAAATTTATGCGGCAGGAATGACAAATCCTCTTACTGTTATTGAGCAGCTTTCTTACTTGATGTTTATCCGTTCGCTTGATGACATAGAAATTGAGACGGAACAAAAAGAAAATATGATGGGCATTCCCGGTAAACACATTTTTACCCAGGAAAAGCAAAATCTTCGCTGGAGTAAATTCAAAAATCTAAGCCCAGATGAAATTTTCAGTTTGATGAAAGATGAAAAAGACGGCGTTTTTGCATTTATAAAGACAATGCACGGAAACACGGAATCGGCATTTGCCAAGTTTATGAAAGACGCAACTTTTCAGATTCCGAACGCGCAAGTTCTTGTAAATATAATCACAGGGCTTGATGAACTTTATGAAAACGACATAAAAGATCAGGATATGCTTGGCGACATTTATGAGTATATGCTTGATAAACTTAGTGCGTCTGGTCAAAACGGTCAGTTCAGAACGCCTCGCCAAATTCGCGAATTGATGGTGAATCTTCTGCAGCCAAATCCTGATGACTGCATTTGCGATCCGGCTTGTGGTACGGCAGGTTTTTTAATCAGTGCGGCAAATTATGTGCGCAATACTTTTGGAAACAAGATGAGCGAAAAGCAATGGGATCATTATACAAAAGGGCTTGTTTCCGGGTTTGATACAGATATGACAATGCTTAGAATCAGCACGATGAACCTGATGCTCCATTCAATCACAAATCCAACCGTTGCATATCAGGATGGCGTAAGCAAGGCGAATGAGATAGAAGGTCAGTACGATATTATTCTTGCGAATCCGCCATTTACAGGAACGGTAAACGAAACTACAATCAACCCGAATCTTCTTGCCGTTTGCAATACTAAAAAAACTGAGCTTTTGTTTGTTGCATTGTTTATCCGTATGCTTAAAAAAGGTGGTCGGTGCGCCTGCATTGTTCCAGACGGAGTTCTTTTTGGTTCAAGCAATGCGCATAAGGCTTTGCGGAAAGAACTTGTAGAAAATCATCAGCTGCAGGCAGTAATCAGTATGCCAAGTGGAGTTTTTAAACCTTACGCCGGAGTAAGCACAGGAATTTTAGTATTTACAAAAACTGGCGCAGGCGGAACAGAAAATGTATGGTTCTACGACATGAAGGCAGATGGATTTTCGCTTGATGACAAACGCCAGCCTGTAGAAGCAAACGATATTCCCGACATTATAAAACGCTACCACAATCTTGAAAACGAAAAAGACCGAAAACGCACAGAACAGTCTTTCTTTGTGCCAAAATCAGAAATTGTAGAAAACGGCTACGACTTAAGCATCAACAAATACAAAGAAATCGTCTACGAAAAAGTTGAATATCCATCTCCATCAACGCTGATTTCTGAAATTGAAGAATTACAGAAAGAAATTTCAAATGACTTGGCGGACTTGAAAAAAATGCTGGAATAAGTTCTTTGGGGAATTATGGAAAAAAAAGAAATAGAAGCAGGTGAATCTAGTACGCTAGAGTTTAAGGAAACTTTGCCCACTGATGATAAAAAATATTTAAAAACAGTAGTCGCCTTTGCAAACTCAAAAGGCGGTCGGATTGTGTTTGGAATAAAAGATGATACGCTTGAAATTGTTGGCGTAGACAAAGACAAAATCTTTACTTATATGGATTCGATAGCAAATGCAATTGCAGAAAATTGTTTGCCAACAATTATTCCAGATATTCTTTTTCAAACAATTGACAATAAGACAATAATTATTGCAGAAGTTTATCCGGGGCAAAATAAACCGTATTATCTAAAAAACGAAGGCATAACTGACGGAACTTACATAAGACTTGGAGCCACAACAAGAAGAGCGACGTATGAAAAAGTTCAAGAATTTATTCTTTACGGAAAGCATCAGTCTTATGATGAACTGCCTTTTACTGAAAATGAATTAAAAGAAGAAAAAATAAATCAACTTTGCAATGTAATTTCCAGTTATTCAAAAAAAGAAGTTACAAAAGAAAATTTAATAAGCTGGAAACTTCTTGTAAAGCAAAGCAATAGGCTTTTTGCTACAAATGCTTTTGAGCTCCTAACAGATAACTCTTTTACTTTTGCAAAAACACAGTGTGCCCGGTTCAAAGGAACAGACAAAAATATTTTTATTGATAAAAAAGAATTTGAAGGTCCACTTTATGAACAAATAGAAGCTGCCTATAATTTTGTACTTTCCCACATTAATCTGAGTGCACATATAGAAGGTCTTTTGCGTGTTGAAGATTACGAAATTCCTGCTGAAGCAATCCGTGAAATAATTATAAACGCAATTACCCATAGAAATTATCTTACTCCGTCATATATTCAAGTTGCAATTTTTGATGACAGAGTAGAAATTTCTAGCCCAGGAGGACTTTTTGGCGGAATTACAATTGAAGAAATGAAAAATGGAAGTTCAAGTATCAGAAATAAAGTTCTTGCAGATATTTTTGCAAAGATGGAACTTGTAGAACATTGGGGAATAGGCGTAAAAAAAGTTTTTTCTCTTTGCAAAGAAAAAGGCTTGAAAGAACCTGTTATTGAAGAAAAAAATGAGAGTATTGTTGTGACTTTATGGCGTGCAACTACCCAAAAGACTACCCAAAAGACTACCCAAAAGACTACCCAAAAG
>CAVGBY010000113.1:0-6417 GCA_963627355.1 uncultured Prevotella sp.
TTCCAACTCAGACTTCTGCGGATTTGTGGGCAGACAGAATTGTTCTTGCCGGCGACACAAAAGCGGTCGCGATGGAGCGTTTTCTTGTCTGGGATAAATTTAAAAGTTCTTCAATCCGCAGCAAACAGCAGCAAAAAACTTCTGTTCCTTCCGCAATGCGTTCAATTTTTATTTCAAACCTGATTGAAGAAAACGCGCAGAAACCTTTCCTAAAAAATTTAATTGTTCCGGAATACGCAAAATCCGCCTCTGGATTTGCAAATTGGCTCACCAGTCTGCTTCCTCCGCTTTTTACGTGGAAAAATCATTTTACAGAGGCAAAAATTCAGCCTGACCAGGAGGATTTAGACCTTCTTGAGCTTTTTGACCGCTACCAGAAATTCCTTGACCAGTACGATTTTTTTGATCCGGCGTGGGAAACTCCGCCATTTGTGCCGGACGGAAACCATTATTTTATTTTTTTCCCGGAAATTCTTTCAGATTACGCGGAATACGAGTCGATTCTGGCAAATTCGCCGCAGAGTATAACGATGATTCATCTTCCGGAAGAAATTTTGGCGCAAAAACCGCAGAATGTTCATTTTCTGCAGAATTCCCGGCAGGAAATCCGTTCTGTCTGCCTTTATCTTCGCGAACTGCACGAGCAAAAAAATATTCCCTGGAACGAAATTGCAGTAAATGTTCCGGACTTAGAAAGTTACGGCGCGTATCTTGAACGCGATTTTAAGATTTACCAGATTCCTTTTGTAAGCCGCAACGCAACTGCTCTTACTTCAACAGGCGCAGGCAATTTTTTTAGCCAGCTTTTAAAATGCAAGCAGCAGAATTTCAGTTTTGAGTCAATAAAAAATCTTCTTTTGAACAACAACCTTCCATGGAAACAGGAAATTCCGATTTTTAATCTTATAGAATTCGGAAAAGAAAACAACTGCGTCTGTAGTTTTGAATATAAAGATGAAAAAATTGATGTATGGAACAAATCATTTCAGTCTCCAAAAGAAAACCCGGATGGACAGGCGTACCTTTTTTACAACAACCTGAAAAAAGATGTGAATTTACTAGTAAACTCCAAAAATTTCAGCGAAATCAGAAAAAATTATTTTATTTTCCGCGAGCATTTTTTTGACATGAACCTTTGCTCCGAAAATTCTGACAATATTCTTAGCCGCTGCATTACGGAGTTAAGCGAATTAATCAAACTTGAAGAATCTTACGAATTTCAGCTTTTAAATCCGTTCAATTTTTATGCGACTTATCTTTCTAGAATCAATTACCTTGCGCAGGCAAAACAACGCGGTGTTCAAATTCTTCCATACAAGCTGGCTTCGTGCGCGCCTTTTAAGGCTCAGGTTGTTCTGGACGCAAGCCAAAGCGGAATTTCTGTAATTTACAAGCAGCTTTCGTTTCTTCGGGATGACAAGCGTAAAATTCTTATGAACGGAAAAGATGACCCGAACGTTTCTGAACTTTTTGTAAAACTTTATGAGATGAATTCCGTCCAGGAGCCTGTTTTTTTCACTTGCGCCGCAAAAACTTTCACCGGATATGCGCAGGCTTCAAGTTATCTTTCTGAAATTGAGCTAAAAGATGACGAAAATGTAAAAAATCTGTTAAAAAATGACTTTTATATAGAAGAAAAATCGTTTTTTCAGAATCCGCAGAATCCGCCGGCAAATTCCGCAGAAAAAATCACTGTAACGCAAAAAAAGGGTGTTGAATTCTGGAAAAATTCCCAAAAACTAAAAGTTTCTGACATTTCAGAATCCGTAAAAATTGAAAAAAATAAAATTTCTGCAGGAAGACTCTTTTCCGCAGACAAAAAAATGCAGATTTCAAGCACAACCCTAAAAAATTTCTTCGACTGCCCCCGCCTTTGGGCAATTGAGGAAATCGGAAAACTTTCTGAGCAAAAAAATGAAGCCGAAATCGCCGACCACAGAACACTTGGAAATCTTTACCACAAAATTTTTGAACTTTTCTGCAAGGAACTAAAAAGCAGAAATATCCCTCTTCAGATTGAAAACGACGCGCTTCCGTCAAATTTAAAGGAAATTCTTTTTTCCAACATTGAAAACGCGCTTGTTTCAGAAAAAAACAGCTATCTTACAAAGGAACTTTTAAAGACAACAAAAGCCTCGGTAACAAAAACTGCGGTGAATGCGGTTACAACTTTTTCAAAAATCTTCCAGGGCTGCACAATTTTTGCCTCGGAAGAAAAATATACTTTTGACAATGCTGAAAAAAACTGTATTTTTAACGGAAGAATCGACTGTCTTTTGCTTGACCCTTCCACAACGGAACTTTTTCTTGTTGACTTTAAGAGTTTCGCCAGCGCAATCCCGGAAAATTTCTTTTATGACGAAAATTTTGCCGAAACAGAATTCCCGGATTTCCAGATGCCGATGTACCTTTATCTTCTGCAGAACCAGAAAAAGCCTTTGCATGTGGAAAACTGCTGTTTTTTTAACGTCACAAAGGCTGAAACAACACAAGTTTTTGGAGAGGAGCTTGCGGCGCGTGTCATGCTTTTAAAACCGGGCTCAAAAAGACAGAAAACCGTGCGTGCGGCACAAGATTTTATCCCGACAACAGAAAAATTTAACCAGGCGGTGGAGGAATTTATCCAGCGGATACAGAAGAATGATTTTTCCGTTTCAGATGAAATGCAGAATTTTGAAACCTGCAGCGCCTGCCGCTACAAAGCAGTCTGCCGGCGAACTTTTAACGTAAGCCGGCAAAATTAAAAAAAACTGAACCATTTTCACGAGGATTTTATGCAGAACGTACAGCAAGAAAAAAAATTTGATGACTACCAGCAGAACGCAATAAATATCTTAAAAAATGCGGTTGTAAGCGCGGGCGCCGGCTCCGGAAAAACAACAGTTCTTTCCGAACGGTTTTTGCAGCTGGTCCAGAAAAAAAACTACAAGGTTGAAGAAATTCTTACACTCACCTTTACAAAAAAAGCAACAGTTGAAATGTCCGCGCGAATTTTTAAGGTTTTAAAGCAGAAAGCGCCCGAACAGGCAGCTGATTTTTTCAAGGCCAACATAAAGACCCTGGACAGCTACTGTAACTCCGTGGCAAAGATGGGCGCCCACTTTTACGGCATAACCCCGGATTTTACGCAGGACGATTCAATAGGCACACAGATTCAGCAGCTTGCACTGCCATTCATCCTAAAAAACCGCGACAACGAGGCAATCAAAATACTAGTAAACTCCAGTGAATTTGAAAAAAAAGCCATGGAAATATTTGTGGAGCCGATTCTAGAAAATTCAACCGTGGCAGAACCAATCGATTTTGATGCCTCTACAGAAAACCAGATAAAAGCCATCCTGGAATCTTGGAAAAACCTAGGAAGTAAAGTCCAGGAATCAATCCATCAATTTGAAAAAGCCTACTCTGACTTTGACGGAAACAGAAACACAAAATATATTCTTGCAATAAAGTCTATCCTTGAAGAAAACGGCCTGCCCGAACTTCCTGAACTTTCCGAAGATGACATAAAAAACTCAAATGAACAGAAATTTCTTCCGTATCTGCAATTTCTTTCCGAAATCTGCAGGATAAGCCAGACCGGCGCGCCTAAAAACGCGGAAGAATTAAAGGAAACCCATAACGAAATCAAAAAAATCACGCCAAAAATCGCATCTCTGGTTGACTACATCCCAAGCTACAAACTGATGAAGTCGCTTGTTCCGCTTTTAAAGGAATTTCAGGAGCTTGCGAACAATCTAAAGCGCAGTTCAGGCTGTCTTACCTTTAGGGATATTGCAAATCTTGCGCTGTGCACGCTGCGTGACCATCCGGAAATCCGCCAGATTGAAAAACAAAAGTACAAAGCGATTATGATTGACGAATTTCAGGACAACAACAGCGAACAACGCGATATGCTTTTTCTGCTTGCCGAAAATCCCGGACGCACGGCAACGGGCGTTCCAACGGTGGAAGAGCTTTGCCCGGAAAAACTGTTTTTTGTCGGCGATGAAAAACAGAGCATTTACCGTTTCCGCGGCGCGGACGTTTCTGTCTTCAGGGCTCTTTCAGACGACTTTAAAGACGGAAATCTTAGCATGACAACAAATTACCGTTCAAAACCAGCGCTGATTGCCGCATTCAATACAATTTTTGGCGGATTCCCCTACCCTCCCTCTCCAGAAGAAAAAAGTTCCGTTCCGCCATGCGTCTTTTTTACGGAACGAAAAGACTGCTCAGAGGTTCCAAATTACGAGGCGATTTACAAGGAAGTTACAATGCCGGAATCTGCGAGACAAGAAATAAATGCTGAGCCGCAAGTTTTTTCTCCAAAAATTCATTTTGCCCTTTACGACAAAAAAAAGAATGAGGAATTCAAGGGAAATTCAAATTTTCTTACGGAAGAAGAAGCCGAGGCCGAATGGGTCGCGCTAAAAATCAGCGGACTTATAAAAAACAGACAAAAACCAGACGAAATCGCAGTTCTTTTTAGAAACTACAGCCTGCAGCCGCTTTACGAACGCACTTTCCTGCGGCACGGAATTCCATACAACACAGAAGTTGTAACAGGATTCTTTGATGACGGTCCTGTAAACGACATAATCTCCCTGCTTCGACTTTGCGCCTACCCGGAAGACACTCAGCCGTACGCGCAGCTTTTACGCTCACCAATGGCAAATCTTACAATAGAAGAAACCGACGCAATCCTGTCTTTTGCGCAAAAACCTTTCCAGGGCGATTATTCCTCTTTTCTTGCTCCGGAAAGTCTTGCGCGCTATGAGCACCTAAAGTCTGCGTACGAAAAACTAAAGGAAAACGCAGAAAACGAGCCTCTTACAAAACTTATCTCTGAAATCTGGTATGATTTTGGATACCGATACGAAACTTTGTGGAATCCAACTGTTTCAATGTACGGAAAAATGTACGATCTTCTTTTTGAGCTTGCAAGAAAAGCGGAAATTCAGAATCTTAGCATCGCATCTTTTGTTGACAGCGTTGAAAAATACAAAGAAAGATCAAATTCTTTGGATGGAAAAGCAGAAAAACTTGAAGGAATGGATATTCCGCTAGAACAAGACTCCGGCGTGCACATTCTTACAATCCACAAAAGCAAAGGTCTTGAATACGACACGGTTTTTATCTGCGGAACGCACAAAAAAGGAAAAAACGACACGAATTCAAAGGCAGTTTATTGCAGCAAAAAGTTCGGAATCTCTGTGAACAATCCAGAATCCGAGCACCAGAATTATTTTTATCAGCTTGTAGACGAAGAAAACAAGAAAATGCAGAATGCTGAGCTTCGCCGCCTTGCATACGTCGCGCTTACCCGGGCAAAAAAAGAGATTTTCATCACAAACGGAAAATATTCGCCGTCAAAAGATTCCTCCGCATATCTTCCGGGGGCGGAAAAAAATCCGTCGTCGCTTTTTAATGTCCTGGAGCCAGTCTTTGACTTTTATTCCCAGCAGGAAACACAAAATCCGCTTCCTTTTGATACAGAAGAAATTGCGCCTTTCCCGCGTTCAGTAAAAAATTCACAGAAAGAAACAAAAAACAACGCAGAATCAAAAACTGAATTCCTTAACTTACTTGCAAACTCCAAGAATTTTCAAAATTTCAAGGAAATCACAGCGGAAGAGCCTGAAGAAAAATACGTTTCTCCTAGCAAACTCCACCCTGCGGATGAAGAAACAGAAACCCGGAAAGAAAAAGTTCTATTCAACCCGGACTCACCGTTTCAGGAAATCAACGAGATTGTAGGCAAGACACAAAAATTCACCTTTGAAAATTTCGGAACGATTGCCCACGCCTACATGGAATCCGCCATAAAAAATACTGAAAAGCCTGATTTTTCCGCAAAAGAAATTTCCGGGCTCGAAGAAAAAACTGAATATATAAAAGTGATAGACAGAATCTGCCGCCAGATGCAAAAAACTTTTATGGAATCAGAAATTGGAAAAGCCGCTAAAAATTCCACATGGAAAAAAACTGAATACGAATTCCGCGGAACAATCGGAACAAAAATCATCCGTGGAATAATCGACCTTGTATTTAAAAACGCCGACGGAACTTACACAATCATCGACTACAAGACAAACCAGACAATCCAGCCGGAAATCTACGAGGTCCAGTTAGGCTGCTACAAAAAAGTGATCGCCGATATGCTCCAGATTGAGCCGGAAAAAATCCGCTGCTACCTTTATTATTTGCGCTTTGGAAAACTTGTTGAAATAAAAAATGAAATTTCTTTAAAAAATATTGAAAATCTTATTGACAAACTTTAAACGTCGTAGTAACTTAATACCAGCTTGTAAATAAGCTGATAAACTCTCTCCGATGCTCGTGAAAAACGAGCGGCAGGGCTTCTGGATACGTTGTGTTCGGAAGCCCTGTTTTTTTATAAATGCGGATTCGGCAACTCCTTAAATTGCCATAAAT
>CAVGBY010000114.1:0-6411 GCA_963627355.1 uncultured Prevotella sp.
AGCGTGAACTGGTCAAAAGAACCGCACACTCCCACAGAAGAATCCCACAATGAAGGAGCCGCATTTATGGAAACATTATAAGGCTTTTTTACAAGCTCAAATTCTGTAAGAAAAAAATCTTCACCGGCAGGTTTTATGTACATCACGTAGTCTCGCATATAAACTGTGTCTCCAGGAACTGCAATTACGCGGCGGACAAGCCTGTTTGCACCCATATTCTTTCTGCTTGATATTAGCGAAAACTGCTGCGCGGTAAAAAAACGGACAAAATAATCAGCAATCTTGAATGGAAAAGAATTTTCAGAATCCGAAAGCGGCTCAAGCAAAACCAAAGAGCCCCTTTCAACATTCCGCTTTAATGGAGAAAAAAGAATGCAAGAATTTTTAGGATTATCCGGCTCCATAGAATCAGAAGTCATTCTTACAGGAAAAACCACAAAGTTTATAAGAAGATTTATTATAATAAAAATGCAGATTACATAAAAAAAAGCAAAGGAAATTCTTTTTTCAAAATCCTTGCGCATAGAATATGAAAGTTCAAACAGTTTCTTGTTCATAAGATAAAACTATCACAAAACAATGGAAACTTGCAACCGATTTAAGTATAGTCTATAATTCAATTTATGGCTGAGGATAAAAAAATTATTGCCGAAAACAGAAAAGCTCGTTTTGACTACTTTATTGAAGAATCCTACGAATGTGGAATTGAACTTCAGGGAACAGAGGTAAAATCCGTAAAAGCAGGCGCGGTTTCTTTCCCGGACGCATTCGCAGAGATAGTCAACGGAGAAATTTTCATAAAGAATTTTCATATTTCAGAATACTCATACTCTTCTGTTTTTAACCACGACCCGGACAGACCGAAAAAACTTCTTCTGCACAGGCAGGAAATAAAGAAGATTGAACGGAAGGTTGACCAGAAAGGCTACACATTGATTCCTATAAATTTTTATTTAAAGAACGGACGCGTAAAAGTCACTTTGGGTGTCTGCAAGGGAAAAAAACAGTTTGACAAGCGCGCGACAATAAAAGAACGGGATGTAAACCGCGACTTGCAGCGGGAATTCAGAAAGGGGCTTACAGGTCAGTGAAAAAACGATTAATTCTGGTTCTTTCAGTTTTTCAGACTCTTTTTGTTTTTCAGGCATTTTCGCAAAATCTTAGGCAGATTGACTTTTACGGAATTGCCTCAAAGGATGCGGAAAAAAATATGCTTTCAATGACAGGCGACATTTTTTTTGCGCAGCTGAAGGAACTTGAATACAACATAAGCGATAGACGCGCCGAGAATTTTTCAGACGATTTTTTTAACGGAAGAACTGATTTTTCATTATCGGAAAAGCCGGAAACCGCATATTTTTACGCAGTTATCTCTAAAATTGACGCGGCCGACTGGGAAATGAAGCTTGTGCTGAAAACTTATGGTTCAGAGGAAGCAAAAACCGCCACCAAAAATTACAATTCATATTACAAAATACTGATGGAATCAAAAACCTCGCTGCGTGGAATTGTAGAAACCATGGCAAAAAATTCTGATGAGAAAAAAACAGAGGAAGCAAAAGTCGGCAGCATCACGCTGGAAAATCTTGCCGGAAACTGGAACGGCGGAAAAAACCTTAACAAAATTGTCATAATGCGCGGTGGACGCGGGTTTGTTATTTTCAAGAACGGCGCGTCAATGAACATTTCTGTAAAAATCGAAAGCGAAGAAGATGGTTCACAGACAGTAAAAATTCTTCAGACGAGCGGAAACAACGCCTCTTATTTTCCGGGTATCGACCGGCAAAAGGCGCTGGAACTTGCCATGAGCGCGGAGCCAATCTCGTGGACTTTTAAAATGAAAGAAAAAGACATTCTTTCCGGCACAACCGAAACGCTTGTACAGAACGAATCCGGCGAAATCGAGCGGAAACAGATTCCTTCCGAGTGGACAAGAAACCAAATCAAATAATTTCTTCAATATTTACAGCGCCGGCACGAACAACTGCAATTTTGTTTCCGTCAATACGGACTATTGTTGAAGGAACAGAACTTTCTGAGTCGCCTGCGTCAATTATCAAATCAACGTCTTTTTCAAATTCTTCCTTTATTTCCTGAATTTTTGCAAGGACAGGAAAACCGCTTCTGTTCACGCTCGTTGAATAAATCGGGCTTCCGCACAAAACAATAACACGCCTTAGCCATTCATCGCCGGGGCAGCGGACTGCAACAGTTTCCGCCGGATTTTCTTTTTTATGCACAATTATTGTAAGAGGTCCCGGCCAGCAGGACAAAAGTTTCTGAGGAATCACATCATCTGTTACAACAGAAATATCCTCAGGCTTTCCAATCAACTGGATAAACGGCTTATTTTCCGCCCTGCCCTTTATTTTCCGGATTTTTCCGTCAGTTTTTTCAACAATTCCAGAAAAACCGTAGACAGTATCGGTCGGAAGAACAAGAATTTTTTCATTCCTTAAAAATTCCGCGCATACATTTATAGAAGATTCATCACATTTGCTTAATATCATAAACCGGAATTCCTTTTACAAGAACTTTTTTTGAACCAAAACTGATATTTCCGTTGTTCAAGTCAATCAGGAACATAAGAATCAACGTAAGAAGGAAAAAAGTCAATCCGCAGACTTTACAGGTCCGTTCCGAAAGGCAGACGAAACTCTTCTTCCGTAAAATTGTTCCAATATCATACAACTCAGTCTGGGCTGGTTTTAAACCGTTAACTTTAACAAGTTTTTCACCGTCGCCAACATAATCAAGTTTTCTGGCATAAGCGGCAATAACATCCTTGTCGCGCAAAAGAGCCGAATATTCAAGTGTGAGCTCGTTATTGATGTTCTGGATTATCTCTGTCTGCCGCGCAATATCTTTTTTTTGCTCAACCAATTTGTTGTAGCCAAGAATTCCATTATTTCCTGCTATAAAAGACAAAACTGTATATGCGACTGTTCCGACAAAAACCGCGAACAAAACCTTTATTTTTCCCATATTATTTTTTTCTGAATGCAAAAAGTGTGTTAAAATCTATTTTTATAAGAGAGGAAGAAGAGCGTTTTTTTGGCATAAAAAATAAAATTCAAAATAACACTTTATTTTATGCCATTTCATGCCGATAAAAAACAGTAAGACTATCTGAAATAGAGAGGAACTTTTATGAGTGATTCAACAGAAGATTTAAAAAATATTGACAGTTACGGCGTATGGGTAAAACGACCGCCTCAGGATGCGGAAGGAATACCGGAAGATACCGCTGCCGAACCTATAATAAATGCTGAAGAAGTTTCTATCGAAGAACCAGTAATTCCAGAAGATCTTTCTTTTGACACGATTGAAAATGACTCCACTCTTTCTGATGAAGAAGTTTCAGACATAAAAAATGACGTTTCTGAACCAGAACAAAAATCTGAGGACACCGGCACGGATGACTTTTTCAAGGATGAGCTTCCGGACTTTAGCGATTTAGGAGCCTCAGAGCCGGAAAACAATGCCTCTGATGACACAGGAGAATCAGAGATTTCCCTTGATGATTTTGTAGGGGCAGAAGGATTTGAAGACCCGAACAAGGCGTTTGAGCCAAAAACAGAGAATGTAGAACCTGCTGAAAAAGCAGAAGAACCTGCCGCAGAAGAATCCGTTGACGCAACATCTTTTGATGACGGCGAACTTTCCCTTGATGATTTTATGGACGGAGGTTTTTCAGACGAAACCCCTAGCGCGCCGGCCAGTTCTTCCGGCTCGGACGAAATTTCTCTTGACGACTTTTTTGACACCGATACATGCAGCGCGAAAGAAGATGACGTTTCAAACGATGAGCCGCTTGATATTGACCTTTCATTCACAGAAAATCCGGAAGACAAAGTTCCTACCGAAGAAACTGATATTTCAGCAGATGATGAAGACCCGGGCACTTTTGCAGAGGACGATATGTTTGATAATATTTCCGCAGAACAGAGCGAAGACGGTGCAGTTCCATCAGGAATTTCAGAGTCAACACTGGATTCAACAACAGAAGAAGTTTCCCTTGACGATTTTGGAATCGACGAGAATTCAGATGACGCTACAGCGGTTGCGGCCGGCGCAAGCGTAAATTCCCATGCGGAAAGCGAGGATGTTGACCTTTCAGACTTTGGAATTGACAGCGAGGCCGGGGAAACTCCTGTAAAACAGGATGTCCACGCATCCAAGAAAAAAGTTGTTGACTACGACATTGCGATTACTGACGATGACAGCATAAGCGAAGCCCCTAAGGCGGAAGAGGTAGTCACATCCGATAGAAGCGACGGGGAACTTGAGCCTGTTGAAGATGATAAAAACAGCGTAAAAGTTGACTCTTCAATGCTTGATATGATTATGCAGGAACTTTCAGGCTTGAAAAACCAGATTAATTCGCTTAAAGATGAATTCCAGACCCTTAAGGAAAACAAGCCGGAAATTCAGCCGGAAACCGAAATAAAAGACGAAAATGAAGCAGAAACTGCGGAAACAGAAATTCCTGCTGAAAACACAGAGGAAAGCACAGGTTTCTTTGACGAAAACGACAACGACGATACAATCGCGCTTTCCGGCGATGAGCTTTCCAATATAATGAATACAGCCGACATAACAGAAACAAAGGAAGAGCCTTTAGAACCGGAAAACACAGAGATTTCTGAAGATTTTTCAGAAGAACCTGAAGTAAAAGTTGAGCCAGAAGAAGCAGAAGGAACTTTTGAGAGCAATGGGGAAATTCCTGCTGAAGCGGAATCTGAACCAACTCTGGAAGAAACAGTGATTCCAGAATCAGAAGAAATTTCTGCCGAAGAGGAAATCTCACCTGAAACAGAGCAGGCAGATGAAACTGAAATTTCTGAGCCGGCTGAAAATTCCGGCGAGGAAGAAAGTTCAACAGGCACTCCGGAGGATTTTAACGAGGATTCCCCATTCGGCTCAATCGATGAAACAAGTTCAATAGAAGAAGAGCCGGATTCAGGACTTTCCATGAATTCCGATGAGGAAAAACTTGAAGAGCCAAACCTTGACGAAATCAACATTCAAAATATGGAAGATGAAATTTCAATTCCAAAAGTTGATGAGCTTGCAGATGATGCTGACACACCGTTAGACGACATTCTTGTTGAATCTTCAAATTCTGACCTGATGAATTCTGTTGACGAGAAAGAAACTCCAGCACCAGAAATGCCAGAGGACATTGAGGCTACGGAATCTGCTGAACCTGCGGATGAAATCGCGGAGCCGGCGGAAGATTTTTCTGAATCAGAAAAAACCGAAAATCCTGAGGAAGAGGAAAACAAGATTTTTGAAGATTTTATTTCTGAGGACCCTAAAGTTTCTGAAAGTATTTCTGATGAAAACATTGATTATTTGAATGCGGACAAATCAGATTCTGAAGAAAAAACAGAAGAATCAGATGATGCAGAAGAAATTCCGGAAACAGAGCCTGAAGTTACAATGGAAAATGAAGAGCCTGTGCCTTCCGAAACAATTGAGCCGGAGGAAATTCCGTCAGATTCTGATGAAGAAACAGCCGATGCAGAAACAAAACAGGACGACAAACAGCTTCCTGATGATTTAAAGAATGATGTTAAATCTGTGCTTCTTTACATGGACCAGCTGCTTGAAAATCTTCCGGAAGATAAAATAATGGAATTTGCAAAATCTGAGCAGTTTTCAACTTATAAAAAGCTGTTCTCTGAGCTCGGACTTTCCAACTAAAAAATAAAAAATCCAAAAGGCTGCCAGAACTTCCGGTTTTCCGCAATTTTTGGCAGCCATTTTTTTATCAATTTAAAAATCACAAGATATGAAAAGAATTGTATTTGAAAATGCGAAAAATGGCTCGCTTACCTGCACTGCCGATGGAAAATTTCTTCATTCAAAATATAATCCGCAAAAAGAATCCGAAAATTTTGCGGATAATTTAAAAATCCAGCAAAATCCTTCATATATTGTGATAACAGAACCGTGCATTTCGTATGTAGCCGCGAAAATAAAAGAAAAATACAAAGACTCAAAAATTGCCGCAATAAGGTATTCCCACGAATTCGATTCCTATAACCATGAATTTGACCTTATCTTTTACGCAAGTGATGAAAATCAGGCAAAAAATATCTCTTCTGCGCTTATAAGCAAAATTGGTGAAAAAAATCTTCTGAACAGCGCGTTTTTGAAGTGGCTTCCTGCGGCGAACGCTTTTCCTGAATTAAACAAAAAAGTGTGGGAAGAAATAAAAACCGCAGTTGAATATGCAAGGGCAACACTTTTTACAAACAGTTTTTTTTCAAAGCGGTGGTTTTTAAATTCCATAAAAAATCTTATTCTTACAGAAAATTTTTATCAGTTAAACAGGACAAATCTTCCGGTTGTTATTGCGGCAAGCGGCCGAAGCCTTGAAAAATCCATTCCACACTTAAAAAA
>CAVGBY010000115.1:0-6183 GCA_963627355.1 uncultured Prevotella sp.
CCGCAATGGAGCGTAAGCGCAATGAGGACTTGAAGTAAAAGCGGGTCGCGCGCTGGTGGAATTTGCTCCTTTTTTGTACTAGAATTGGGTGGAGTTTTTTATGGTTACACTGAACGATTATCTTTTTAACGGCGACACGGTCCTGAAAATCCTGAAAAAATATTCAAAGGATTTAAGGGTTTCTTCTATGCAGAGCAAAAACCCGATTGATATGGTTCACTGCAACTTTTTGATTCAGCTTACGGAACTTTTGGAGCACAACGACTTTCTTACGGCGCAGTCGCAGCAGCTTAGGGAATTCTACAAGTTTATGGCGGAAAAATATCCGGAGCTTGCGTTTACTTTTAAGGGAAGAATCAAGAGTCTTATCCGCGCGGAAGAAAAATTCAACGGAAAAATTGTTTCTTTTATCTATGAATATTATATTGCGCACGGGAATTTTCCTTCGGTTCCGGAGATAAAGACAAAACTTGAGCGGTTCCGCGACCTTATTGCCTACCGGATTGTAATCAGTATGCCGCGCTGCCATCTTAAAAACGAGGATGAGCGCGAGGATGTGGAACTTAAATATCTTTACGAAATCGCAAATATTTTGCCTTCGTTTCTGGAGGAACGCGGGTTCAGCGCGGAAGTGCTTCAGAAAAAAATGCAGGTTTCTTCCCCGCTTTTGAGCGAGGAGGTTCGCCCCTACTACAAGGATTACATTGCGAACAAAAGTCCTTATGGCTACCGTTCGCTGCACATAACCTTTTACGACAACACGGCGCGCTCTTACATTGAAGTCCAGCTGCGTACAAAGGAAATGGATGATTTTGCGGAAATCGGGCCGGCAAACCATTCGGGCTACGAGCACCGGCAGGAGTCGGAACGGGCAAGGCGGGATGCGATTCCTGCCGGAAAGTGCATTTACTTTGACGAGGCTTATGAACGCGGAATAAAACTGCAGCATCTGGATCTTTCTAAAATCGACGTGAATATGTTTTCCGCGGTGAACAACACGCTTATGAACGACTGCTGCGGACTTTTCCGCGGCCGCCTGATTTTGCCGTACGAGCATCTTTCAAGATTCCAGAACGATATTATTGATTAGTTTTTTTTAGATTTTTGGGGAAAGGTCTTTCCCTACGTTCGCAATAAAACACAACCTCCCAACCTGCAAGGCACGCCTTTTGGTTGTACGGCTGTATTTCATTGCGCCCTACCCTTTCTCCTAGGGGCTTCCGCCCCTAAAACCCCGGACTTATTTTTCAGCCCAAAGTCCGTGCAGGTTGCAGTAAGCGTAGGCGTTCAGAACTTCGTCCGAGCCGTCCAGCGCGAAAACCGCCTTTGGCTCATCGCCGGGCTTCAGGTTCCTGAACTGGGATGCATTTTTTGACTCAAGCAAAATCCATTCAATATAATGCTTTTCTTCCATCGGATGTATAACTGAACCGACTGCAACTTCAACAGAATTTCCGTTTTTTGAAACAACCGGAACGTGCTTTTCTACAGCAGCGTCAGTTGTATTCGCCTTTAGCTCAACCATCGCCTCGCCACAGCACATTGTATCGCACGCAGAATCCTTTAAGACATTTACAACTTTTCCGCATTTTTTACACTTTAAGAATTTCATAGTTTCCTCCAAAACAAAAGTCCCTTAACAATTTCCTTTGCTATTATATATCAAGTTTTTAAAATGTAAATAGTAATAAGTCCTATTAGCATTTTTTATAGATTTAATTTCTGTTTTTCTTTAAACTATGGGTATGAACGAAGTAACAATCTACACAGACGGAGGCTGCTCCGGAAACCCTGGCCCAGGAGGATGGGGCGTTGTTGTGATTTTTAACGGTGAGGCAAGGCAGCTTTCCGGCGGAGAAAAAAATACAACGAACAACCGGATGGAACTTACCGCCGCAATAAACGCGCTTTCTATAGTAAAAAACACAAAAGAATTCAGCACGCTCCCAATCACTGTGAATATCGACAGCCAGTACGTAAAAAACGGAATAACAGTCTGGATAAAAAACTGGAAACTTAAAGGCTGGAAAACCGCGGACAAAAAACCTGTAAAAAATCAGGATTTATGGATTCAGCTGGACGAATTAAATTCATCGCTGGACGTAAAGTGGAACTGGGTAAAAGGTCACGCAGGAATTGAATACAACGAAATCTGCGACCAGCTCTGCCAAAAGGAAATTGCAAAAAACCGGTAACTTTTTAAAAAAAATTTGCGTTTCATTTCCGTTTCTGATTTTTTTTCGCGATATAAAGATATGCAGAAAATCAGAAAAAATCAGCGTGCGTTTTTTACGCCTTTTTGCGCAGGAATGATTCTAGTGAACGTTTCCTGCGCGCAGCAAATTTCTTCCACCAAAGAATTTTGTTTACCGCAGTGGCCGCCGGAAAATTACTCCTGCCGTCCGGGGAATTCCTCCGCTTTTCCAGAGGTTGAATCGTGGAGCATAACTGTAACAACGGCTGACGGTTCAGAAAATTTCAGCGTCAGACCGGACGGAAAAAAAATAACGCTTGACCTTGAGGATTCTTCGCCTGTTTCAATCCTTGCACGGCCGGTCACCTGTGGTTTTCAGTTTTTTAAGCCGGCTGGAATGATTTTTCCATTTGAGGACGAATTTTCGTGGGAAAGCGGTTTTTCCGCAGATTGCCTGAAAAAATTCTATCTTTCTGCAGCCCAGGCAAATTCAAAAAATGCGGTAGAAAACTATGCCTCGCGCTTTAACTGGCAAAAATTTTCAGGCACAATAAAAGAAAAATCTGAAAAAAGCGAAGTTTTCTACAATCCGTGGCTTTTAGACCAGCAGAGTATTCTTCTTTCAATTGAAAACGCAAGTTTTTCCGCGACAAAACTTTCCCAGAAAAAAACTTGCTCCTTTTACGCAGCTGAACTTTTTGCAGAATTTCCAGAAAAAACGATTCTTTCCGACTACGTTCCGCAGAATTTTTCCGCAAAAAATGAAGTCCTTATTCTTTCAAAGCAAAAAATCAACCAGTTTCTTCTTTATGAAAATTCCAAGATACTCACTGTTTCTGTGCAGGGCAATTCCAGTTTTTCACTTGCGATAAATTCCTTACCGATATAAACTTTAAATATGAAGATGAACGCAAAAAAAATTGCAGCAATAATCGTTTTTTCAGCAATGTTTTTTTCCTGCAAAAAGAACGGGCAAAAATTTGATGAACAGAAAATCATCGAGACAAAGGCAAAACACACTTGGTATTATTTTTCAGACGGTAATTTAAAAAAAGCGGCGGAAATTTCTTCTGTTCCGCAAATACCTTTTAAACCGTGGACAGAAGCCGCAAGAATTTCTGATATTTCAGTTCAGGATTCAAAAAATGATTCAATCCCAAAAGGCTTTGCAGTTGTAAACCGTACAGGAATTCTTGTTTTTGAGGATGAAAAAATTGATTTTTACAAGGATTCAGAGATTTTTTCAAATTCGACGCAGGGAAATCTTGTTTTTTACAATGACACTCCGGTTTTTTCAGTTTATAGAAACACTTTTTTTAACCGGCAGAATTTTTCCAAAAACCAGATGCACATTTTTCTTGTTCAGTTCAACACGGAGCAAAATGTCTGCTATCCGGTTCTGACCGTGGAAAATTTAGGACTTCCTTTTACCGCGGAAATCACAGATTTTATATGGGACGGCCAGTTCTGGACCTGCAGCGTAAAAGATTCCGGCGATGGAAGTGAAAAAATCAACTTTTCATATTTAACGTTTCAGCCAAAAACTGAACTGACTTCAATTTCGCCAAAAAACGCTGAAAATTCAATTTTTGTGACAGACACAACTGAAAAAGAATTCAGGAATGCAAAATCACCGGAAAAATTTTCTAAAGCGCCTGAACGGATTAAAAAACTGCTTTTTTCTCTGCCGGAAAATTTTTCATATTCAATAAAAGTAAAAACCGCATCCGGCCACACACCGCGCACTTTTGAAAACAACAGAAATTCCTTGGAAACTCCGGTTCTTGAAGCTTCCGCGATTCTTAGCGACACCTGGACCGCCTGCCTTTTTGCAGACGGAACTTTTTTCCTGAATGGAGCGCTTTTTGAAAACAGGATTCTGAACCACGGAAAAAATGTGGCGTTAAAGCTGCCGAAATTGACTTCCGGATTTTTTTACAGGGAATTCGCGCTTTCCGGAACTCATCTTTACGCCTCATGGGAAGAAAATTCGTTTTACACGATTGCAAGAAGCGGTTTTATCTGTATAGACTTAAACGAGATTTTATACAAAAATGAATTCAATTGGTAAAAATATGAAAAAAAGCCTTATTTTTTGTTTTATTCTTTCTCTTTTTTGCGTTTCTTCCTTTGCAAGACAAATGGATTTTACTTTTACTTTTGAACCAACCCTGATTGTGAACGCTGACAATCCTAAAAACAGCGCCCCTGCCCCAATTGTTTATCCTTTGTCGTTTGGAGTTGTCTTTCCAAAAGAAACTTTTATCTCTTTCCAGCCACGGATTTCTTTTTTCACAAATTATTATCTTTTGAACAAGGACGGAGCGTACCCCGCGGAAATTGAAAACCGCACCGCAACAGCATTTTCTTTTCTTTTTGACTTTCCGGCGGCAATCACCTTTACTCCGGGCAAAAAACATTTTATCGACATAGGACTTGGACCTTCCGTTTTAGCGCGATTTGCGGTTCTTTCACATTCTGTACACAAAAGCGACGCGGGATACAACGGAAACACAGCCGAGGACGACGTTTCAGAAATCAACAGATTTTTCTGGAAAGACGCGAATTTTCTTTTTATTGACACGTATTTTTCATATCTATATAAATTCACCGAGCGCCTGAAAGCCGGTCCTGAGCTAAAATTCTATTTTCCGTGCTCTGTTTTTTCCAGAAAAGACCTGAACGGAGCGATGATTTCACTGGGAATAAAAGCACGGTTCTAAAACCAGCGTGAATTATTCTCTATAAAAAAGTGGATTTTTAGCGAAAATGCACGATAATATATATATGGCAGAATCCTTAAAATTCACTGAAAAACTAAAAGACGCGGTAAAGGCAAAATCAGACTGGCTGAATTCTGAATCTTTGCCAAAAATGCTGGAGCATTACCGACTTCTTCACACTTGCGTAAGAAACATCTACGAAACTTTGGTGAAACGAAGCCTTATCACACCCGACCCATACAAACTCGAAATGAAAATCTCGGAAATTGCAAGTCCTGATGATTCCCATTTTGTTGAAAGTGAACGTTCTGTCGTTATGGGTTCACGGTTTTCAAACTATGAAAGTATGCTCGATTACGTCTGCACTTACGTTAAATTTTCAACTGACTACATAAATATCGCGCGGATAAAAAAACTTCTTGACCTGAACAATGCGTTCCAGTGGAGCAACATGACAGTAAATAATTCAAGGACAAATTCGCGCGTGCTTGCCACGTTGTTCCAGGAAGTCCGCAGAAGCGCGCCGCAGCTTACCATAAGCCTGATAAATGACTCAATCGCAAAAAGCACAAAGGCTGTAGCCGAAATCAATGCAATTTTAAAAGATTTAATGAGTTTCCAGCGCGAGGCATATAAAATCAGAATCCGGCATGATGTTATTGAACATCCAAAATTCAACAAGGAAAAAGCGGGCAAATCCCAGGCCGATGAAATCGCTGAAATCAAAAAAAATCTCTCTTCAATTCCTGGAAAAATCCCCTATTACACGGAACTTGTCCAGGAAATCGCCGCGGAAGACCTAGCCCCGGACCGGCTGCAACTTCAGGAACAGACGATTGCCCGCCTTGCGATAACTGTAAAGACAGAAAAAAGCAAAAAAGTTTCTGTGGATTACAAGCAATATCTTTTGGAATGTCTGCACATTCTTTCCTCTCTTGGTGAACTTTATTCAACAATCGCAGAAAAAATCCAGTCAAACGTTAACATTCTTGAGAACCAGAAAAATACTCTTTTCAGAAAAATTGTAAGAGCCGTAAGAAAAATGTTCAACCTTTCGGAACCGCCGCTTGTCTACGATTTTATAATCATCGACCAGAAAAAAGACACAAAGAGCCACCGGAATGTTGACATTGGCGTTTTTATTGCAACTTTGACACGGAAAGCCGCATTTTTTACACCGCTTTCAAACGCATACGGCACGGAATTTTCAAAGATAAAAAATTATCCGGAGCAGAATATTTTAGATTATCTGAACAAAAGCATAAC
>CAVGBY010000116.1:0-2993 GCA_963627355.1 uncultured Prevotella sp.
CCCTATAAATATACAAGACTTGGTCTTACAATAGATCAGGTTGTGGATTGTATGACTGACACTTTGAAAAAAAAATCAGAAAAACTTGAATACCGCTTTATTTACATTATTGGTCGTCAAGCTTCTAAAAATGAAATAAGGAAATCAATCCAAGAAATTCTTGCCCTTATGGAACATAATAGTGATTTTAAAAACAGGCTAGTAGGAATAGATTTGGCTGGAAATGAAGGTGCGACAAAACCTTCTGATTTAAGAGAAGATTTTATGCCACTTTTGGAAAAATGCGTGAATATTACAATTCATGCTGGAGAGACAGAAAGTGTGGATAGTATTTGGGAGGCAGTTTATCATCTTTCTGCAGATAGGATTGGGCATGGTCTAAAACTCTTGGATAATGAAGAACTGATGAACCGATTTATAAATAAAAATATTGGAATTGAAATGTGTCCGAGCAGTAATTACCAGATTGTAGGATTTGATGGAGAAAAAAAATATCCTCTTTGTGAGTATATGAACCGAGGACTGAAAGTTTCTATAAATACTGATGATCAGGGAATTTCAAAAACGAATCTTACAAAGGAATTTATAAGAGCGGCTGAACTTTGCCCTGAACTTACGCTTTGGGATCTTATTGTTCTGATTAGAAACAGTATAAGTATTGCCTTTTGCGATTCAAAAACAAAAAGCAATCTTATGCATTCTTTCGAGGATGAGATTTTAAGCATTTTACAGGAGATTTTATAATGAAAATTTGTTGTATAAAGACTATTGCATTACCTAGAAATATAGTTGCTTTTACAAATTTTTTTTCAGACCGTGCTGATTTTTTGAAAAAACAAAATGTTGACTGGATAGAACGTAAGTCAGCAGAAATAAATGATGAGTATAAACAGCTTATTCCTTATGTAATCCTTCAAAAGGGTGATGGAAAAATTGCTTGCTATCAACGGCACGGAACCGAAACCCGCCTTAATGGCTTTTTTTCTTGTGGATTTGGCGGTCACATCGAAGAATGTGATAAACGACAGGATTTATCAGCAACCGTGGAAGCGGGAATGTTTCGAGAATTAACAGAAGAAATCTCAAATTTTGACAGAACAAAAATTGAACTGAAATATCTTGGGATTATAAACGAAGTAGAAACGGAGGTGGGACTTGTTCATTTGGGGCTGGTTTATCTTGGAAGATGCAAAAATGATTTTATCCCGCTTGAATCAGACGAAACAAAAGGTCTTGAATGGAAGAAATTAGATGAATTAAAATCGTGCAAGACAGAACTTTGGACAGAACTTGCGTTAAAATTACTATAAAAGCATATTTTTTGGAGATTTAAATATGAAAGAAACAATTCTTGTAAATCTTGTCAGTGAACAGACAATTCCAAATGTTCAATTTATAAAATGGTATTTTAATAAAAACCAAAATCCCATGAAAATTCTTCTTATTTCTACAAAAGAAATGGAGTTAAAAGAAAAGTCTTTGTTCATAAAGAATGCATTGAATTTTTCAGATTCATTTGTGGAATGGGAAACTGTTCAGACGGAAGGAAACAATATTGAAATAACACAGGGTATACTGACTGATTTTTTTAAGGATAAAAAGTATAAGAATATAATTGTAAATATTACTGGCGGAACAAAATTAATGTCATTGGCTACGTTTGATTTTTTCAACAATAAGCCAAATACGGAAATTTTCTATCAGCCAATTGGAAAAGAACTTCAGGAACTTTATCCAAACAAGCAGAAATATGATATGTTTGAAGTCCTTTCGTTAAAGGAATATCTGGATGCACATGGAATTTCTTATAAGTATGATAACGAATGTGTAAAAGACTGGAATTATAACAAGACAGTCTATGATTTATGTGTAGAAGATAACCGTGAGTTAATAAAAGGAATGATAGCCCTTCAAAATAATTCATATTTTAATAATGTTTATAAGAGAAAAGATTTTTTGGATTTTACACAAATTGAAGAAGAAAAATTCAAAGCCATAAATCATCCTTTCGCAACAAAAGAGAATATGATAAAACTCTTGCAGATTTTTGGATTTGATGTTTCAAGAATTGAACACAAGCATATTCGGTATATAACTGGTGGCTGGTTTGAAGAATATGTCTATCAGAAAATTTGTAACGAATATCACAATGTGGATGAAAAAAATGTCGCCCTGAATGTTACAATTCAAAAGGGGAATGATAAAAATGAACTTGATGTAATTTATTTAGACAAAGACAACAGACTTCATGTTATTGAATGTAAAAGTTTTGTAGACGGCAACGAAGGTAATCGGGTTTTAAACGATGCTTTATATAAGCTGCAGGCGATAATCAAATCAAAATTTGGTCTGTATGTAAAACAGCATTTGTATACAAAAAGCATAATCGAAAAAGAAACTCCATTAAATCGGGCAAAAGAATTCGGCATTGATATAAAAGATGGAACTGACTTTTAGGAGTTGCCATATGCCTAGAACATTCTGTCTTTTAAATCACATTCTTACTCAAAAACAACTTTCTGAACTTGGGGAAAAATTTAACTCCACAGATGTTGTTTACCCGGAAAAAAAACTTGCGGAACTTTGGTCGCAGATTCCACCGGAAAAAAACAATGAGGAGGTTGTATCCTCTGTTGTTTCCTGGCTAAAAAATACTGCGGTACCTGGTGACTTATTCATAATTCAGGGGGAATTCGGCTCAACTTTTATGCTTGTGGACTTTGCCTTAAAAAATGGTCTTGTTCCGGTTTATGCCACAACCCAGCGTATTGCAAAAGAGTCGCGCAATGGAGAAACTGTTCACCGCGAATATGTTTTTGAGCACGTCTGTTTCAAGAAGTACCAATATTTCAAAATGCAATAATTTTGGAACTAAAAAATCTATGTTATAATGTTGCGATGGCTTAAAATGAAAAAATAAAAACCATGATACAATTTTTTGTCTAGGGTGGATGTTATCATGAGCGATGAATTGTTTCAAAAAAAAGCAGAAT
>CAVGBY010000116.1:3003-5876 GCA_963627355.1 uncultured Prevotella sp.
AAGCAGAATTTCTTTCTTGGTGCATTGAAGAATACTCCGCTGCAAAAAATCTGAATGGGCGGGAGGTTGCTAATTTATTTTCTCAGAAAAAAGTTCTTGATTTTCTTGGCGAACATTATGAGATTTTACATACGCAGGGAAGGTCCTATATAATTGAAACGATTGAAGATTTTATAAAATCAGAAGGCGAATGATGAAAATATATCATGGCGGTTTTTTAGAAGTTACTTGCCTAAAAATCTTAAAACCAAGTCGCACAATGGGTGCTGTGGCAAATGATAATGTTTATGCAAGCCTGAACTTGTACGAAGACGGCTTCCTAAGTAAAAAAGAACTTCTTGAGGAGTTAATGGTTTGGAAATATGTTGACCAGATTTGTTTTCATACAGAAAAATCTCTGAATTATCTGAAATTCATAAAATCCGAGGAGGTGTTTCAATGATTCGCCCTCAAGTTACGCAAAAAAATGTCCATCTTTTTATTCCGGGCAAGGCGTCTAAAATCTGTTCTGAACTGGCAAGAAAAGAAAATCTTTTTCTTACTGAGTCCATCCTGAAATTTTATAATTCAACTGCATACGAAACTTTAAGCCGTGAATCTTCAAAACTCTGGCAAGAAGGCTGGGTCTATGTATATCAGATGATGGATAACTGATAAAAGAAATTTGGAGTCAAAATGTCAGAAATTTACATTCTTTCAGATTATGGGAAACTTTCTAAGAAGGACGAAACTATTGTTTTTTCCCAGCCGGATGGAACAAGCACAATTCTATTTCCATTTAAGACTGAACATCTGGTTCTTGTCGGTAAGGTTTCTATAAGTGCAGATGCCTTGCGGCTTCTTACAAAATATAAAATTGGAACGACTTTTCTTTCTTCAAATGGACGTTTTAACGGTAAACTGACTTTTGGAGATGGGAAAAATATTTTTCTTCGGCAGAAGCAGTTTCGCATTCTTGATAATCCGAATGAATCCCTGAAAATTGCAAGGAGCATTGTTACAGGAAAAATCCGAAACGAAATCAGTTTTATGCAAAGAATCAAGCGGAAAAATCCTCGCGAAAATACGCTGATTGAAAATGCAGTAGATGCGGTGAAAAATACTCTTTCCAATGCAGAAAAAGCTGATGACATTGAAAAACTCCGCGGTTACGAGGGAATTGCCGCCCGAAAATATTTTGAGGTTTTTAAATTCAATCTTCAGGATGAATGGGCAGAATTCAATACAAGAAGTAAAAATCCGCCGCGAACAAATGTTAATGCTGTTTTAAGTTTTCTGTATACGCTTTTGATGTACCGTGTGGAAAGTGCAATTGAGTCTCAGGGATTAGATTCCTGCTGCGGAAACCTTCATTCCGTGAACTATGGAAAAACTGCCCTTGTTTTTGACTTGATGGAAGAATTTCGTTCTCCAATCTGCGATTCTGTCTGTTGTTCGCTTTTCAATTTGGGAACTTTAAAGCCTGATGATTTTGAGAAAAAAGAGTTTTCTTCTGAAAGTGAAGATTATCCATTGGAGTTAGAGCAGGAGAACGGTGATTCAGAAACAAACCTGAATGATGAAGAGAATTTTTCGTTAAAGTACGGAATTCTACTTACAAAGACTGGAATAAAAAAGGTGATTTCTGCATTTGAGGCAAAAATGAATTCAGTGATTCTATATGCTCCGTCTGCACAGAAAATTTCGTACGCAAAAATTGTTTACCGGCAGGTTCAGCATTATAAACGTGTGATAAGCGGAGAAGAAACAGAATACAAGGCGTATTATTTCAAATGATTTATTTTATAAGTTACGATGTTTCAGATTCAAAACGCCTCGGTAAAGTTGCAAAAACTCTTGAAAATTTTGGAATCCGTATTCAGTTTTCATTTTTTGAGTGTGAAATGGAAAAAGAGCAGCTGGAGAACCTTGAGTCTGCGCTTTTGAAAATCATAAACAAAAAAGAAGACAGTCTTAGAATTTATCCGTTGTGCCAGGACTGCGCGGAAAAAACAGATTCGCTTGGAAATGGAAATATATTTATTCCTAAGACTTTTGAAATTCTGTGAGGAAAAATGGCAGAGAAACATTGGCTTATTGTTTACGACATTCGCGACACAAAACGTCTTGCAAAAATTTCAAAATGCGTTGAAAGTTATGGATGGCGTGTCCAGAAATCAGTTTTTGAAAGCACTGCAACCGATGAGACAATCGGACAGTTGAAAGGCAGGCTGGAAAAACTGATGGATATTAAGGAGGACTTTGTGCTTTTCTTTGAAGTATGCGAGCGGGATTTTCAGAAAAAACAGGTGTTCGGTAAGAACATTGAAAAGGATAATAAAATTACGGATGAGAGTTTTGTGATTTTGTGATAAAATACGACGGTGAGCAGATTTTATCTTTGACAGCAAATCGCAAACTTCCGTTTTTATAAAAATCTGCAAAAAAGGACGCAGGTCTGCGATTTAGATATAATTATTTATGATACAAGGATTTAAAATGAAAAAAAAAGACAAAATTATACTTTTTGCAATAAAAATGCACGGCATCGCACCAAAAGAAAGCAGCCTTTGCGAATCACCTGTTGCAATTTCTTGTAATAAAAGATACTGTGAGCGGTAGTATTAAAAACATTGACCTGACTTAAGGGATTAAAACATTCAATCCTTAAGTCCATTCCTTACCTCCACACGCTCTAATTAAAAACATTGACCTGACTTAAGGGATTAAAACGAGGTATCCAGTAGAATATCTGATTTAAAAAAAGTGGATATTGATTAAAAACATTGACCTGACTTAAGGGATTAAAACATATTCATACCTTACTCCTTGCGTTTTTCTGTCTTTTCATTAAAAACATTGACCTGACTTAAGGGATTAAAACCACCGTGGCT
>CAVGBY010000117.1:0-1008 GCA_963627355.1 uncultured Prevotella sp.
GTGCTATAATATTGCCGATGAGTGATTTTGGATATATTTCTGTTGAAAAGGCTGCTTCTGCCTGGAAAATCAGCGAGCGTAGCGTAAGAAATTATTGCGCACAGGGCAGAATTCTTGGTGCTTTTTTAGAAGGAAAAATATGGAAAATTCCAAGTTCAGCGTGCAAGCCGGAGCGGAAGAGCCGTCATTTCATTACGGAAAATTCATTATTGGCATTTCTTAAGCGAGAAAAGGAATCTGGGCTAAAAGGTGGAATCTATCATAAAATTCAGGTTGAGCTTACATATAATTCAAATCATATTGAAGGTTCTAGGCTTAGCCATGAGCAGACTTGTTTTATATTTGAAACAAAAACTCTAGGAATTACTGATAAGGCTGTGAATGTTGACGACATTATCGAAACCGTCAATCACTTCCGCTGTGTCGATCTTGTTATTGATTCTGCCCGCACAAAACTTTCTGAAAGTTTAATAAAACAGTTTCATTTTATGTTAAAATCAGGAACTGCCGATAGCCAGAAATCATGGTTTCGTGTAGGGGAGTATAAAATTCTAGAAAATGAGGTTGGTGGTCAGGAAACCGCAAATCCTTCTAAAGTTAAATCTTGCATAAAATCCTTGCTTGATGAGTATAACTCAAAAACTAAGATTACATTTGATGATATTCTGGACTTTCATGTGCGTTTTGAAAAGATTTATCCTTTTCAGGATGGAAACGGTCGTGTTGGAAGGCTGATTATGTTCAAGGAATGTCTTAAAAACAATATTGTTCCGTTTATCATTTCTGATGAATTGAAAATGTATTACTACCGTGGAATAACGAACTGGAGTGACGAAAAAGGTTTTTTGCGCGACACTTGTCTTAAGGCACAAGATTCCATGAAACAGGTTCTAGATTATTTTGGAGTAAAATATATCTGATTTTTTTCTGGTACAAATTTCAAATTCAACTTTGAATTTGTACCAATTTTTTTATTTTTCAAAAATCCCTATTCTTCCACTACATTCT
>CAVGBY010000117.1:1018-5868 GCA_963627355.1 uncultured Prevotella sp.
TTCCAGTTCAGGGGCGTTGCCTTTTACGTCGCACATGATTCTGAAAACTGGCTCAGTTCCGCTTCCGCGCATCCAGATAAATGCGACCGGCTTTAGGTTTTTGCCGAAGAACCGTATCTTCAGCCCGCCTTTTCCGCTTTTAGAAAAATCTTTTTCGCCGCAAATCTCTTTTGTTCCGTTTGTAATGTCACATTCCCAGCCGAAAATTCCGTATTTTTCCAGAAAACATTTTTGGGCTTTCCATTGCTCTTCAAATATTTTCTGGAATTCGGCTTTTAACGCTGAATGATTTTTTGTCTTTATGTGAAGGACTGCGCGTTTTTCGCTTACGCCGGTTGTTGTGTAGACCGGAAGTGTTTTTAGGATGTCAGAAAGCGAATAGTTTTCTGTAAATTTGTTTTCTGAGAGTCTGCACCATTCCTCGAACAGCTCTTTTATGTTCAAAAGCTTTATTATTGCAAAAATCGTGTTCAGCGGGTCACGCACCGCGCTTGGATATGTGATTGTGCCGCCGTTGCTTCCTTCGCCGCAAATCCGCACATCAAAGCCTTTCTGTCTTTTTTCCGCGGCAAGATTTACCACGTTTGCCTCGCCGACTTCCGCCCTGAACACTTTCGCGTTAAATTTTCCGGCGATTTCTTCTATTCTCATTGAAGTAGGGCAATTCACCGCAACCGCAATGTTTTTTTTGCCTGTAAAATTCTGGTACGCAACTTCGGCTAAAACTGAAAGGCTAAAAACTTCCTGTGCCTTTAAAATAACCGGTTTTTCTGTCGTTTCATCCCAAAATACAATGTTTCCGCGGTCGCCGTCGCAGTCGGGCATATAGCCAAGAACAGCATCCTTGTGCCCTTGCTTCTGAAGTTTTTCCATTTCCGCCGCAACGTAAATAAGATTTTCTGATTCCGGGATGATTTCGTGCGCGATTTCGCCGGCCTTGTTGTGGATTGCGTAAAAACCGATATTGTTCTTTTCAAAAAAATCCTTGTCAACAGAATCTGAGCGCGCTGAACCGTTCATATCCGCAACAACGCTTATTTTTTTCTGCGCGCAGGCATTTCGTATTATAGAAAAGATTTTTTCCTGCTCATCTTTTTGCTCCGAGCCGGAAATTGTCCAGTAAAGAAAATTGTTGTACGCGGCAAGAGCCTCTTGCTTTACATTTTTTTGTTCTTTATAGACTGAATCAACATCAGCTTCTTTTACATTCTGAATTATTGCGAACGCTTTTTTCTGCGCTTCGTCCTGTTCACATAGTTTATTGAATTCAGCGACAAGTTTTGCGTTTTCTGTTCCGTTCAAGACACCGCCGGAATTAAGCCCGAATTTTATTCCATTGTGTCCGACCGGGTTGTGGCTTGCCGAAATGTACATAAATCCATCCGCTTTTTTTGAATAAGCCATGATTTCCGGGGCGGCTGTAATTCCAACGAATTTTACATTAGTTCCCTTTGCCAAAAATGTTTTTACCGCAGCCTCGGAGATTGCAGGTCCTGTAGGACGTGCGTCCATTCCCACAATTACAGTCGGTTTCTCTTTTTTTGTCTGATTTTTAAGGTAATCCGCAAAAACTGCCGCTGAATATATAGAAATTGCAATGTTGTCCTCTCCAATCATCGAGGTTTTATCCTGCTCATCACCGCTTATCGCAAAAATCTTTCTCCAGCCTGAAGCCGAAAGTATCATATTTGTTTCCATTTTAGTTGTCCTGTTCATTATTTTTTTTCAAAAAATTTAAAATCGCTATATCTTACAATTTTGTAAAGGAATTGTTAATAAACAAATTATCTGCTAGTATCTTTCCGTATGAAATTCATTGAGCAAAATATGCCGCAGGCAGGAGATACAGTTGTTGTAGGTCTTTCTGGAGGAGTTGACTCAACGTTGACGGCTCTTCTTTTAAAGCAGAAAGGCTGTAAAGTTATTGGGGTTACAATGTCCCTGTGGGATGGAAAACTGCCGGAACTTCCTGCTGGAAAAACGCTGCATGATTCTTGTTATGGTCCTGGCGAAGTGGAAGATATTGAAGAATGTAAGAAATTCTGCAAAGAGCAGGGAATTGAATATCACGTTATTGATGTAAAAGATACATATAAAAAAGAGGTTCTTGATTATTTCAAGGCTGAATATAGGGCCGGAAGAACGCCTAATCCGTGCATCCGCTGCAACCGCTACATAAAATTCGGCGCGCTTCAGCTTGGAATCCAGCAGCTTAATATTGAATATGATTATTTCTGCACAGGTCATTACGCAAAGATTGTGCGTCCGGAGGAAGGTCTTTTTGGCACAGATGAAAAACCTTGCATGATTCATACCGCGATGGATCAGTCAAAGGACCAGACTTATTTTATTTACCGCGTTCCAAGCTCAATTCTGGAAAAAGTCAGATTTCCGCTTGCGAATACTCCAAAAAAAGAAGTTTTCAGGCTCGCGCGCGAATATAATCTTGCCGCGGCAGAACGCGAGGAAAGCCAGGATTTTATCCCGGAAGAATATTTTGACCTTCTTTTTAGCGATAAGCCTAGTATTCCCGGTGATATTATTGATTTGGACGGTCATGTTCTTGGAAAACACCGCGGAATTGAGCATTACACCGTCGGTCAGCGCCGCGGGCTTGGAGTAAGTTCCTCAAAGCCGCTTTACGTTCATTCAATTGATGCGGTCAATAATCTTGTTGTTCTTGCCTCAAATGATGACCTGTTTTCCAGCGGTCTGATTGCGGATGATTTTGTCTGGCCGGGAAATGTTGAGCCAAACCAAAAAATCACCGCCTATGTAAAAATCCGTCTTGCCTCAAAACCTGTTGAATGTACGGTTGAACCTTATGAGCCTGCCGATGGTGAAAATTTTGTGGGAAGACCCTGGAAAATCACATTTGCCGAGCCACAGCGTGCTGTTGCGCCAGGACAGAGCGCGGTTCTATACGATGACGGCGTTTGTGTCGGCGGTGGAATCATCACCAAGACATTGTGATTTTAATAAACATTCAGAACATATATTGCGTGGGCTTCTTTTCCAAGAATGTCAGCAAGCGTAAGTTGAAGTGAATTTTTCCCCGGCGTAAGAGATGCCTCTCCTATAAGCTGAAGTTCCTCGTCCGGGTAAAGCACTGATTTGGGATAGTTCTTTTTTCCCATTGCGCAAAGCTGCAGGTCGTTCTGTATCAAGACATCGTAAGAAATCTGGTCAACGACAGTTCCGTTTATGGCAACCCTCGTACGGTATGGTGTCGCAATCTGTTGTCTTTTTCTGTAGATTCTGTAAATTCCAGTCGGGATAACGTTCTGGACGGCAACTTTAAACTGTTTTCCGTTCTTGTTCTGAAGAATGACATCCCCGTAATATAGTGGAAGTTCCTGCCCCACGCGCGGCATAAGAATTCTTGGGTTTATAGAGGTGTTGTTCTTTGTGTCAATAACCTGAAATTCCAAAGAACTGTGTCCCTGCTGCCAGGCTGTGTTTCCGGAAGAGCCTAGGACTGTACCCGACTCAAGTTCGTTGGATTCCTTTGCAGAATCGTTGATTGTGTCGTAGTCAATGTTTCCGTAAACAGTCAGAAGGTTGTCCTTGTGTGTCAAAATGATTCCGTTCCCCAAGGTTGACGGAAAAAAGTTTGTGTCATCCTGAAAATCTGTTATTACAACCGCGACTTTTCCGCTATCGGCGGCTTTTATTTCCGACGGGTCAGAAAAAATCAGGGAATTGCTGATTGTTCCGCCTCTTAACTGTCCAAAATAGGAGTAAATTTTATCAGACTGGACAATTTCGCTCTGCGGCCAGTTGAACGCAAAAATGCAGATATTTGAAAGAATTGCAATGCAGAAAGTAATGATTTTTTTCATCTTTATATCCTATTTTATTTCAATGCAAGAAATTGTGGAATTTTTTCCGACGTAAAGCCTGTTCCCGTGAACTTGGATAAAAGCGGCATTCGCCTGAAAACTGAACCGTCCGATATATGTTGCAAAAGGCTCAATCGTGTAGACTGTGTATTTTTTTCCGTCTTTTGTAAGCACAAAAAAACATTTTTCTGATTCCTGGATAGAGATTGCCTGTCCTTCGATTTTTAAATGACGTTTTTTTCCGGTTTTTACGTCTACAATTCCAAGAATTTTCCCGGAGTTAAAGTAGACGGTCTTGTCATCCGCGCTGAATTTTACAAGCATCTGGTTTGTGCTTTTTGAATCCAGAAATTCGTGCGCGATTATTTTTGTCTGCGCGCCGTCTTTCTGGGCAAGCACAAAACGCTGTTTATTCTGTCCGCAGACAGAAGCCACGTATTTTCCGTCAGAAGAAACTGCAATTCCAAGAATTACAGGAATCTCGCTTCCGCCCGGGGCAAAACGCTGCGTAAGGTTTCCGTTCATCTCGAACTGGCAGATATTTCCATCCGCAAAGCCGACAGCGATTCCCCCCTTTGAAGAATCAAACGCCGTTATCGGGATTGCTCCGCTGTATTCCCATTTTGATTTTCCGTTCTCATCGTTCATTGAAAAAGAGCATCCGCCGGGAAGAAAAGTGAAGATTCTGTCGTCATCAATCATCGGAAAACCGCTCTGGTTTGAGGTAAAAAGTTTTTTTCCGTCCGGGGAATAAAAAGTCGCCGAACTGTTGTTAAAATTGTAAAAAGTGTAGCCAAATTTTGAAATTGACGATTTTTGCGGAAATGTTACAAAATTCACAACTTTTCCGCTTGGCGTGAAATACCCCATTGACTGCCCGATTTTAAACGGAATAAGAGGCTCATCTTCTGAATTTTCAGAGATTGTCGGATTTGTCACATCGATTTTCCATTCAGGGTCAAACTGATATTCTTTTCCTAACGGTCTGATGGCAAGCAGAATGTAGAC
>CAVGBY010000118.1:0-5866 GCA_963627355.1 uncultured Prevotella sp.
TTTTGAAACAGCATATCCAACTTTTCATGAAGAAAATAAAATGCGAATGGTCGAATATATGGATGAAATAATTTTGGGAGTAAACACAAATGACAAATGATTTACTTTTATATCACGGTTCAACTCAAATCATAAAAAAGCCTTTCTTGGCAGGCGGAAAAATTGACAATGATTATGGTCAGGGATTTTACTGTACTCAAGATAAAAATCTTGCAGGTGAATGGGCGTGCCAGAAAAAAACAGAAGGTTTTGGATATATAAATTCTTATTTGCTTGATACATCTGATTTAAAATTCCTGTATCTTAACAATCAAAAATATTCTGTAATGAGCTGGCTTAATATCCTGATTGAAAACCGCAAGGTTGATGACGTTCAGAACGAAGAAGCCCTTGATTTTATAAAGAAAAATTATGTACTGGATTTAAAGCCTTATGACGTAATTGTAGGCTGGCGTGCCGATGACAGCTATTTTTCTTTCGTAAGAGATTTTATGAACGGTGCTATTACAGTTCAGGTTCTTACAAAGGCAATGATGCTTGGAAAATTGGGAAACCAGATAGTACTAAAAAGTGAAAAGGCATTTGAAAAACTAGAATTTAAGGAAGTCTTTAATGCAGAATGTAGTATATATAATCCTCAGTTTACGAAAAGGGATTCTGCAGCACGGTCAACCTATAGAAAAATCAGAAATGAAATGCCCAACAGTAAAGGAATTTTGATAACAGATATAATTCGTAATCCTAAAGTGTTAAAAGAATGGGAGAAAAATGCTCTTCGTTGTAATGAAGCCTACGACAGATAACAATAAAAATAAATAACTGAATCTTTTACAGAAAACCCCAAGGCAAAACAAATCAAACTTTGAACAGTGTACAATCTAAAAAAAAAGCGATATAATAGTAGAAATTCTTTAGTAAAAAACTTTATTTTTGAGGTTATATCTTATGTTAATGACATCACAGTTAAAAGTCGGAACTGCTTTTATGTATGAAGGCAATCCGCTTATCGTTCAGAAAATGCTTGGCCAGCGTTCTGGCCGTGCCGGAATGGTTACAAATCTTCGCGTTCAGAACCTTGTTACAAAATCAACAATGGATCTTGGAATTGATGCCGGCGAAAAATTTGACGAAGTAGATCTTGACGCGCACACAACAAAGCTTTCTTATATTGATGGCGACACTTTCGTTTTTATGGATCAGGAAACTTACGAGCAGTTTGAGCTGCCAAAAGAAAATCTTGGTGACTACGCTGGTTACATCACACCAGAAGATGACCTTGAAGTAAAACTTACATTCTACGAAGGAAAACCAGTTGGTATTGAAATGCCTGTTCAGGTTACACGCACAATCACTTACACAGAACCTGGCGTAAAAGGCGATACTTCTGGAAAATCTTTAAAGCCTGCAACACTTGATACAGGAATTGAAGTTCGCGTTCCATTGTTCATCAATGACGGCGAAAGAATCGTAATCGACACACGCGACGGTTCATTCGTAGAACGCGCAAAGAACTAACTTTTTTGGATTTATAAAATGCTCCACCTGCTGGAGCATTTTTTTTGCTTGAACAAGTTTCTGCATTTTATTAAATTATATTCATAAAACTTCAGGGCGAGGTGAAATTCCTCACCGGCTGTGTGCGATTTTCGTAAGTCAGCGAGCAATTTTTTGCAAGATACGGTGTGATTCCGTAACCGACAGTAAAGTCTGGATGAAAGAAGTAAATTGAACGCAATCCTATTTTTGCGGAATTTATTTTGAACAGGCCCTGAAAAGGGTTTTTTTTATGTTCACTGGAATTATTGAAGAAACTGGAACAATTATTTCTGCAGGAAACGGAAAAATCTGCGTTGCGGCAAAAAAAGTGCTTGGCGGCACAAAAATCGGCGACAGCATTGCAGTAAACGGCGTTTGTCTGACCGTTACAGGCATGGACTCTGGAAGTTTTACCGCAGATATGATGAATGAAACTTTGAACCGTTCAAATCTTGGCTCATTAAAAAAAGGAAGCCGAATAAACCTTGAGCGTGCAATGGCGGCAGACGGCCGGTTTGGCGGACATTTTGTTTCCGGTCACATTGACGGAACCGGAACAATCCTAAAAATGCAGAATGATGGAAATGCCGTTTGGGTTTATATTTCTGCCCTGCCCCCGATTTTAAATCTGATTATTGAAAAAGGTTCTGTCGCAATCGACGGAATCAGCCTGACAGTCGCAAAAGTTGATGAAAAAGAATTTGCGGTAAGCGTGATTCCTCATACAGGCGAAGAAACAACTCTTCTGGACAAAAAAGTGGGCGACATTGTAAACCTTGAAAACGACATTATTGGAAAATATGTTCAAAAACTGATGGGCAATGGAAATTCTGGACAGGCAGAAAAAGACAAAAAACTTTTAGACTGGCTGAACGGATAAGCCGGGCGTTGCGGGCTGGCGTCTGAAGCCCGCACAGTGGGAAGGCCGCAACGAAGTGCGGCCGTAGGGCGGTCGCCCGCCCTTAAAAAGAAAATCTGGAGGCATAAATGGCTGAATTTAGAAAAATGCGAAGATGCAACCAATATATTCCGCAGGAAGAAGTTGAACAGATTCTGCGTTCGGCAACAAGCGGCGTTCTGAATCTGACTGGCGATGACGGTTACCCTTATGGAGTTCCGCTGAGTTTTGTTTACTTTGACAGAAAAATTGTTTTTCACTGCGGACGCGAAGGGCACAAAATTGACGCAATCAGAAAAAACGAAAAATGCAGTTTTACAATAATCGCGCAGGACAAAGTTGTTCCAGAAAAATATTCAACGTTTTTTAAGAGCGTAATTGCGTTTGGGAAAATTCATATTGTTGATGAACCGGCAGAAATGCGGCGGCTTGTGGGCGAACTTGCGGAAAAATACTGGCCGAACCACGATGAGGAAAAAAACAGGGAAATCGACAGGGAATTTTCCGCGCTGCGTATGCTTGTTATGGAAATTGAGCACATCACCGGGAAAGAATCCAAATTTCTTGCGGCGGAACGACGCGAACCGGGTTCTTCAAAAGATATTGTGACAGACTAGACATTTTTTAGACAGAGGTTTTTATGGAATATAAATACAACACAATTGAAGAGGCGCTGGAAGAACTGCGCAACGGAAAAATTATTCTGGTAACAGATGACCCGGACCGCGAAAACGAAGGCGATATGATTTGCGCCGGAACTTTTGCGACCCAGGCAAATATCAACATGATGGCAACGCACGCAAAGGGGCTGATTTGTACTCCGATGAGCAACGACATTGCAAAGCGGCTGAATCTTTTTCCTATGGTTGCGGAAAACACAGACAACCACGAAACGGCATTTACAGTTTCAATTGACCATAAATCCACAACAACAGGAATTTCTGCGGCGGAACGTTCAATCACTGCCCTTGCCTGCATAAATCCTGAATCAAAGCCGGAAGATTTTAGGCGGCCGGGGCATATGTTTCCGCTGATTGCAAAAAAAGGCGGCGTTCTTGTGCGAAACGGTCATACAGAGGCAACTGTTGACTTGTGCAGGCTTGCGGGACTTCCGGAATGTGGCCTGTGCTGCGAGATTATGGACGATGACGGAACAATGATGCGCACGCCAAAACTTTGGGAAGTAGCCAAAAAGTTCAACCTTAAATTCATAACGATAAAGGAACTTCAGGATTACCTAAGGCTTCACGAAAAGCACGTTATCCAGGAGGCAAAAGCAAAACTCCCGACTGAATGGGGCGATTTTGACATTTACGGCTACATAAACGATATTACCGGAGAACACCACGTTGCGCTGGTTCGCGGCGACATTGGCGACGGTGAAAATGTCTTGTGCAGGGTTCATTCAGAATGTCTGACAGGTGATGTTTTTGGCTCGCAGCGCTGCGACTGCGGTCCGCAACTGCACGCGGCAATGAGTAAAATTGCGGAAGAAGGACGCGGAATCGTTCTGTATATGCGGCAGGAAGGACGTGGAATCGGGCTTATCAACAAGCTAAAGGCGTATAAACTTCAGGAAGAAGGCTTGGACACCGTTGAAGCAAACGTAAAACTAGGATTTAAGCCGGATTTGCGTGAATATTGGATTGGAGCGCAGATTCTTAGGGATTTAGGCTGCAAGTCGCTAAGGCTTCTTACAAACAATCCTGAAAAAATCTACGGGCTGGACGGATTCGGGCTGCGTGTCACAAAACGGGAGCCGATTGAAATCGCGCCGCAAGAATACGACCGCTTTTACCTAAAAACCAAACGCGACAAAATGGGCCATATCTTTAAGGAAAGCCTGTAAAAGAAATATGCAGTGTGGCTGCAAAAACCACAAAGAGGATATTGATATGAATGAAATTAAACTTGTAGAAGGAAAACTTGTTGCCCCGGAAGGGATGAAAGTTGGAATCGTCGCATCGCGCTTTAATGAGATTATTGTTAACAAGCTGCTTGGAGGCGCGGTGGATGGTCTTGTACGCCACGGAGTTGAGGACAAAAACATTACAGCGGTCTGGGTGCCTGGCGCATTTGAAATTCCAGTGATTGCAGACAAAATGGCCGCAAGCGGAAAATACGATGCCGTAATTGCAGTCGGCGCGGTAATCCGCGGCTCAACAAGCCATTACGACTATGTCTGCGCGGAAGTTTCAAAGGGTGTTGCCCAGGCAAGCCTAAAAAACGGAGTTCCTGTAATGTTCGGCGTAATCACAACGGACAACATTGAGCAGGCAATTGAACGCGCCGGCTCAAAAGCAGGAAACAAAGGCTACGACTGCGCGCTTGGCGCAATCGAGATGGTAAACGTAATAAAACAGCTTTAAAAATCAGAGCAAAAGGTTCAGAAATCACGAACGCAGAACGTTTCTTAATGCTTCCGCAAAAGTATTTTTCTGGGCCTTTGTTGCAAAAAGCCAGTCCGCCAGCGCAGGAAGCGGCTCATCAGAAGCGGCTACCCAGTAGCGCACATCATCCGCCTGAACATCAGGAACTGAACAGCTTGCCAGAACCGGAGCAAGACCTGTCGCAAAACTTAACTGGCTCTGGAATTCACCTGCCAGTTTTTCCAGCGAGGAGCGGGCAACCTTATCTTTTGAAAGAGAAATTCCAAGCAAAACCGGAGAAGTAAAACTTCGTGCGGAAGTTTCTGTGGCAGCCGGAATATAAACTGAAGTATATTTTGAAATAACCGGACGTTCAAAAGTTCGGTGTTCAGAAAGATTCAGGAACGAAGCCGCAACAATATCTGACTGCATAAAAATTTTCATGTCGCGCACGGTAATCTGATATATATCCTTTGGAAGAATCTCTTTTTGGGTCCAGTCTTTTAGAAGTTTATAGGTTTCGGCGTAGGCGTTTCCATCTGCACAAAGTTCCTTTAAGGCTTCAACATAAGAATTGTAGTTTGCCCTGCCGGAATTAATCAGCTGCGCAATTTTTTCTTTTCCTTCGATGCTCGCGGATTTGCCGGAAACAGCCTCTACCAGCGCGCCGAAAATATTTATAAGAAAATCATTGTCGCCGGCTGGAAAAATAATCGGCCACGGAGTAGAAGATTTTGTAATCCGCGCGAATTTTTCCAAATCGCCAAGAGTACCAAGTGTTTTTACATTGCTTGCCTTAAATTTTTCAGCGTTAACATCAAGCTCAAAATTGTCTATCAAAAGCGGAACAGCGGCAACTTTTTCATTTTCAAGAAACGCCGTTTTCCGTGCAGAAGTTGTCATTCCCCTTAAAAGCTCAATATCAAAAACCGTATGTTTTTTTACCGCCCTATTTGCGGCAAAATCAGAATTTTTTCCCCGGTAAACAAAAACTATGTCAGCCTTCTGCTTTTTAAGCGCATTTTCCAAAGAAACAGAATCATCTAAAATAACAATGTTGAAC
>CAVGBY010000119.1:0-5843 GCA_963627355.1 uncultured Prevotella sp.
GTGCTTCAAAGGCTAAGATTAACTTTGTCTCTTGGACAATGCTTGGTGTGCAGGCCAACTATCTGACACAGAATGCAAAGGATTCTAAAGATAAAGGTCTTGACTTGGATAGTGTAAACATTGGCTTCAAGTCTTATGATAAATTCACAGGTATGTTCCTGCCAAACGCTCCATTCTATATTGAAATCGCTTTGGCTGAAACAGATTTGGAAGATTATTCAGCAGAAAAGAAAATTAAACAGCTTTATGCAAAAAATTCATTCGGTGATGATACTCTTGAATTTGAAGAAGGTTTCAAACAGTTTGTAAGTGGTATTTTTGCAAATCCAGTTTCTTATTTTGCAAATACAACAAATAACTCTGAAGGAAAAAAAGGTCCTGGTTCAAATCCATTCCTTGGACACCTTAAATTTGGCTGGAACACTCCTTATATCAACTTCTTGACAGGTTTCAACTATGCTAAACCAGACACTCGTCAGGCTATCACATGGACAACTGTATGTTCTTCTTGGGATGCAGGTTATGAGCATGTCGGCGGATTTAATCAGTTCAGTCTTGGTTCAAAAGCTGTTGCCGCTCTTGAAGAGGCTACAGGTGTAACATTTGACATCGGATTTGCTCCTAACAGAACAGCAGACCGTCGTGGTACAAAATATGGTTACTGGGGATGGGCTGGTTTCAAGAAGGATTCTCTTGCAATTGACTTCCAGACAAATGGTATGTACAACGGCGATTATCTCTTCTACCAGCCAGTTGAGCATGACTTTATTCTTGGTGCAAAAGACGAATTTGAAGTTGCAGACGGAAAACTCAGCGTTGCACTCCAGGGCTTGATTTCAACTCATCAGGCAGACACTGCAAAAATTTCAGCATGGAATTTAGCTGACAATCCAGACGGTGGAAATGCTGTTGACTACTTCGGATATTCAACAGATGTTTGGTATCGTTCAGATGACTTCGATGGAATCCAGAACATGGCTGCAAATGCGCAGGTTGGATACAAGAATGATTTGTTCAATGTGAATGTTGAGTACCGCTTCCGTGGTATGCAGGCTTCTATGCTTTATCTCCGCGAAAATCATGATGATGGTACATTCGACCTTTCAGGCACTCTTGGTGTCTTGAATAGCCAGAGAGTTGCATTCAACGGAACTGTAAATCCAACAGAAGCACTCAAGATTGATCTTGGTGTAAATGCAGAAATGGCTTTGAGCGAACTTAAGGCTGGTGACAAGGAATTTGACACATGGACCGCACAGTGTCCGGCATGGTGGACTTCTCGTCGCTTTATTGAAGAAGATGAACCATTGTTCAACAGGACAGGCGGTGCAGAATTCACTTTCAAACCGGCTGCCGCATATACTCTTGAGGACTATGGTATCACAGTCGGAGCTTATGCAGATATGAACTATTGTGCATATCAGTGGTCTGACGGAATCGATGAAGATGAGGCTAACAAATACGGTGCTTCTGACTCTGCATTCCGATTCAAGAAAGCCGGTGCCACATTCAGCATGAAACCGGACAGCGACATTGTAAAAGGTGTAAATGTTTACTACGGACTCGATATGTCTAACAGTGTTAAATATTTCAACACATTGATTGGACAGGTTAAGTTCCCTATGGACATCACAGCAAACCTTGCGCTTGGTCTTAAGACAGAAAACACAGCTTCTGCTGACAAGTCTTTTGATTCAGATGTAAACAATCCGTTCGCATTCGCAGTAGGCGTTTCAAAGCAGTTCAAGGCTGCAAAGAAACCTGTTGTTTACGCACAGTTTGTGTACAACATGGATCCGTTCAAGCACTTCGGCGACGGACAGGATGCTCTTAACCTTGACCGTGCGAACGTAAACGGAAGCCATGAAAAAGAAGGCGTTGGAAAAATCGACGCTGTTGACTGGTATGATGGACGTGCCGCAATGCGCGTAGGTATCCGTTGGGATATTTAAGACAGAAAGTGAAAGCGAATTGAAATATTGCCGTCTGGATACAGGCGGCAAATTTCAGGGGCTTTTACAGACTAAAGAATTATAACTTTAGGAGATAAAGATGAAAAAATTACTAACTGGTGCAGTTGCCGCACTTGCTCTTCTTTTTGGATTTGCAAGTTGTTCAGGTGATTTGCATGATGCGGAACCATTGCAGTTACCTTATATCATTGGAGATATGAATGGTGATGGCACAGATGTAACAAGCGTAAATGGTAATGTTTCTACATATACATTCACATATGATTCAAGTTGGGATGCATGGGGCGGCGGAAGCGGAAAAATGTATTTCAAGCTTCTTAAAGTCATTGATGGCTGGAAAACACCTGGTTGGGGTTCAACAAGTGAATCTGAGAATGCCGTTTTAACAGTAAATGGCGAAGCAGTTGCAGGAAAACAGGGTGGCGGACAGGCCAATTTTGAAGCGACTGGTCTTGTAAATGGCAAGGAATATACAATCACAGCCACAACTTCTGGAAACGATGTCTCTGTTGCTCTTACAGGATATGTAAAACCAGATCCTGTTGAAGCAGATCTTTCTGGAATTAACTCTACAACAATGGCTCAGCCTGGTGCTTACATTGAAATCAAGGGTGATTCTTGGAGTGATTCCATTGTTGGAAAATATTTTTTCAACAAATCTGGTGATGACTATGTAGCTATCATTCCATTTGCGATTGCAGACGATGCTAAAAATTCTTGGGATACTGATCATTTGCAGGCATGGGGAAAAATCGGCGTAGGTGACAATGATAACGTTGCCGCTGCAGATAAGCAGTTCAATTATGTTGACGGAGAATTAAATTTCGATGCAACAAATAACATTGACATTGCTGAAATTGTTGCAAATACAAAAGGTATCATTACAGTAAAAGCTACTGCTGACGGTTGTACCTTAGTAGCTACTTTGTACTAATTTGAAAAAAATCTTTTGACTTAGAACACAAAAAGGGTTGTTTCTGAAATATGGAACAGCCCTTTTTATTGATTTTCTAAAAAAAATCATTTTACAAGCGGCATTTTTTAGGAGATTTATAAGTTTTGAAAAATAAAAATATCACTGAAGGAGTAAATGAATGAAAAAATTAAAATTATTCACAATACTTGCTCTGTTTGTTTGCGGAACTACGTTTATGGCATGTAGCCCAGATTCTTCCGATAGCGATGAGTCAAAAATTGTTCTTCCGCCAGCACCAGAAACAATAGAATCTGGCTATATTAGAATAAACTACAAAGGTTATGGTGACTGGAATCTTTGGGCCTGGAAGGATTTTGACGAGACTGAACTAAATAAATGTGCAGAATGGCCTGACGGTATCAAAGTCATGTATCAGAATGGAGAATTTATTTGCTGGGATTTAAAACTGGCAGGAAATCCATCAGTTCTTGGGCTTATTGTTGTGAATGACGAAGGTAATAAGGGTGCTGGAGATGATGATATTTTCTTCTATTTTCCTCAAAGATATAATGAAATATTTCTTACTGACGATGGAACTATATATATAGATTCTGCATTGACGACAAAACCTGTTGGTTTGGCATCTGCAAAATTAACCAGTGCCTCTGAAATTTCTTTGAACATATCAGGTGTTGATGTTTCAGAAAAAAATACATCGCTGGTAGACAATAATGGAGCAACTGTTGCAATCTCTAGTTATTCAGATCAAAAACTTACACTTGCTTCCGGAATAAAAGAAACATATGCGTCTATACAACCTTTAACACTGTCAATTAAAATTGATGATACAAATACAGATTCTGTTCAGGTTGGTCTGAAAGCGGATTTGACAGAAGATTGGTATGGAAAAACAGCCGTTTCAAACATAAATAACATGGGATTAACTTTGAATGGTTCAACAGCATCATTTAAGATGTGGGCGCCTCTTGCAACAAAAGTTTCTCTTGTTCTTTTTAAAGATGCGGCTGCTGTTGATTCTGAAACAATATTGGAGAATTCGGAAATGAATTCTTCCGAAGGTGGTTTTTGGACAATTGAAAACGTAGATGTTTCAAGCGCCAAATATTATAAGTATAGAATTGAATCTGGAGCAGAAAGCCATGATGTCGCTGACATATGGAGCAAAGTCGGTAGCGTTGATTCAAAGGCAAGCCAGATTGTTGATATTGATGATGCAGCTTGCGTTCCAACTGACTGGGAATCAGATTATGTAAATCCATGGGCTTCCAGCGGTGAATCAAAATCATATTCTGAATCTATAATTTATGAGATGCATATCCGGGATTGGAGCAAGGCAATCGGTAAAGACGGAAAATTTATCAATCTTGCAGAAAGTGAAGATTTTATCAATCATATAAAGGACATTGGAATTACTCATATTCAGATTTTACCAAGTTTTGATTATGCGCAGGTCAATACAGATTTAGATTATAACTGGGGCTATAATCCATATAACTACAATGTTCCAGAAGGCCGTTATGTACAAGATATGAAGGATGGCGCAGACGCTGTAAAACAGTTCCGGCAGTTTATTAAAGCAGTGCACGATGCTGGAATAGCAGTTAATATGGACGTTGTTTACAATCATACTAGCGGAACAAAAACTGGTTCCCTTTATGATATGACAGTTCCTGAATATTTCTATAGAATGACTTCGGATGGGGCTTACTCAAATGGTTCAGGCTGTGGAAATGAAATTGCAACAAATCATGTTATTGTAAAACAATTTGTTATTGATTCGCTTGTTCACTGGATGAAAGATTATCATATTAACGGATTCCGTTTTGACTTGATGGGATTGCATGAAACTACAACAATGAAAGCAATCTATACAGAACTTTCAAAAATAGATCCTAATGTAATGGTTTATGGCGAACCATGGGCAGGAGGAACTTCTACTGTTACTTCAGGAGTTGATAAAAAGGAAAATATAGATTCATGTACTTCTGGAACTGCAGTAAATGGTGTTGCTTGCTTTAACGATGATTTCAGAAATGCTATAAAAGGTGCGGAATTCGGCGGATTTAAGAAAGGTCATGTGCAAGGCTCTTTTGCGGATGATGCAATAAATGTAGGACTTTTAGGTTCATTAAAGACAGCAAAGTCTGGAAGCAAAAAAGGCTTTACAAACCTTCTTGGTCGCTCTTTGAATTACGTTGAATGTCACGACAACTACACGCTGTTCGACAAGCTTGCAATCAGTTATCTTAAAAAAACATCTTACAACGGAAACCTGTTCAACGAAATCGGAAAAAACGGTCTTGCAGCCGTAAAAGCTCAAGACAAACTTGCCGCGGCTTATATTTTCCTTGCACAGGGAACACCGTTCATAAACGGCGGACAGGAATTCCTGCGTACAAAACAAGGCGACGAGAACAGCTACCAGTCTTCTGATTCAATAAACGGCATCGACCTTTCATTCAAAGAAACTTATTCCGATGTCTACAACACCTACAAAGGTCTGATTGCGCTAAGAAAGGCTAATCCGGCTGCGTTCGGGGCAAACAAGGACGCAACGGCTGAAACAGTTTCTACCGGCGTAACAAAATACACAACCGGAGACTTCCGCGTTTACTTCAATGCCACAGATTCTGCGGTAAACATTGATTCAACCGGTTATTCAAAAGTTGTTGACATAACCTCCGGAACTCTATCAGAAAGCAGCGAGATAGTTTCTTCTGTTCCTGCAAAATCATTCGTGATTTTGAAGAAATAGCTGTTTTTTGTAATACAATTGATATTCCCCAAGATTTTTGTAAAATTCTGGGGAATATCCTTATGAGGGATTTTTATAAAAGTATTGAGCGACGCCAGGTTTCCTGGCGCCGATTTTTCAGTTAGCGATGTGAAGGGCGGCTTGCCGTTGCGAGCGGAGCGAGCAATGAGCGTTTAGC
>CAVGBY010000120.1:0-5784 GCA_963627355.1 uncultured Prevotella sp.
GTAAAACGCAAAGGAGATTCGTTGAATTCGATTCTTCAGATACTTGCGGAAAGGGAAGATTTTGAGGCGATTCAGATTATAAAAAGAAATTTCAGGAAATACGGTGAAAAAACTTTTGGTGACTCAAAGAATAGTCTTCTTTCATTTTTGCGGAAAAACGCCGCATTTCCGGAGGCTGATTTTTTAATCGGAAAAATTTATTGTCTTGAAGGTGAATATTCTGTCGCATACAACTGTTTTGTTTCTGCCTACAAAAATTCTGAGCTTCTTGAGATTCCTGATGAAAAATACGATATTCTGTATGAGCTTGCAAATGCCAGCAAATTATTGAAAAAGGATGAAAAGTATGAGGAATTTCTTCTTCTGATTTTGGGGCAAAGCAAGGAATTTAAAGATGAGACTCTGTGTTCTGCGATTAAAAAAACAGCAGAAAGCGCAAAAAGCGATTGCCTTGAAAAATTTTTCAGCCTTTACCGGTGCGATGATTTTAGCCTTTTAAAGGCATATTTTTTGCTTACGGATTTTTATCAGGAGCATAACCAGAAAGAAAAAGCCCTGAAAACTTGCCAGCTTGGAGTTATTACGGCGTACACAAAAATTATTGATGTAATCAAAAAGCGCAATGCCGATTTTGAGGTTACCGGAATTTCAGACGTTTTAAAAGAAGTTCAGTTTTATCCTGATATAATCCAATGGGGAATTGAAAATAATATCTGGAAAGGTTTTTATACGCTCGCTGATTTAAATTATTTGAGCAATAACTTGATTTTTGCAGTTCAACTGTTCAATGTGCTGAAAAACAACGAGCCGGAAGACTATTGGAAAGAAAAATCCGTGGTCCGTCTGGGGGAAATTATCCCGGACTAATAGTGCAGACCCAAGCCGATTGAAAGTTCGTAGGAACTTACGTTGTCGCGCCAGTCCTGGTTAAAGAATGACTTGAGTTTTGGCATTTTTCTGCTTAAATCAACACCAAAACTTGCGCGTACTTGGATTCCGCGGATTCTAAGAGGGTAGATGATTCCCTCGATACCACCGCACAAAAATCCGTCCTTTGGATTAAAGGCTGTGTCAGCCGCTTCGTTGTGAAAGATTGCAAAATCAATAAATGGTGAAATCTGCGCCTCAAGATTAAAATATTTTGCAAATTTTATCTTTTTGATGACAGGAACTTGATCCCAGTAAATTCTACAGATTCGTATTGGAACATCAAAATTTACAACCAACGCTCCGGCAGATTCGCAGGCTTTTTCATACATATGGTCGCCTGTGTCCTCGCTGAAGTACTGTTTGTCGCGGATACCACGCAGACGTTCGCCAAAAGACATTGTTCCGTTCATAACGGCAAAAACGTAGATGTCAGTGGCGACTGCAAATCTTTTGAATGCCTTGTATGCCAAAAGCTCGCCTTCGACAGACGGCTTAAAACTGTACGTCTGAAAATTGTACGCGAAAGAGTTTGTGAGTGAGGCAGAAAGCCCGTTCCTGAAATTTTCAATCCAGTTTACCCGGCCTGTGGAAAGAGTCTGCCCGAATGATATTACAGGACTGCTTAAATCAGTGTTTTCTTTGTCTATTCCGTCAAAATCCCAATAATAAACTCCGGAGAAGAACGGCGTGTAATAAATTTTTCCCCAGTTATCAATTTCCTGGATTGTTATAGGAATTGAAAGACCAAGTTTTTCGCCAAAATAAGTTCCATCACCATACCGGACGGTTTTTCCGTTCACATCTTCTTCATCGTAGTCAAAATTCCGCGCAAAAATCTGGTTTGCGGTTGCCACAACTGAAAATTTGTTGAATTTTTTCGTAAGCGACAGACCTGAGTCAATGTTCCATTCCGGGGTTGAATCCCCGAACGTGTATGAAAAATCAAGCTCGTTGTTCCATGAAGCGTCCAGAGAGCCTAATTGGAATGGAGTTTCAAAAGAAAGCCCGAATCCTACAAGATAATCTTTCGGGGAATCGTCGTCGTTCAGCTCAATTGCAAATTTTGCCTCTCCGGTCATTGTTTCCATTGAACCCAGAAAATTTGTATCTTTCATCTTGATTGTAAGGTTAAGGGAGTCGCCGGAACTGTACTTTGGGTATGGTGCGGCTATAAAATGCATGGAATCGAATGTTGAAACCCTTAAAAATACACCGCAGACATCAGACTCATCGGGAGCTGTTACAGAAAAATCAATATCTACCTTTTCAAAATTTCTTGTGTTCTCAACCTGCTGCTTTAAGTCTTTTATATATTCAACCAGCTCATCTTCGTTGTTAAAGTTTTTTTTAAAATCAACAGGAACTTTTGTTTTTAAAGAATATTCTCTTGTTATGCCTGTAAACTCGGCACGAGAACCTTCCAGATTGTATTCCACATCTTTTATTTTGTATGACGATGCCCAGATTGCAGAATAAGAAATAAACAAGAACAAAGAGATAAGTGATTTTTTCATTTTTTAATATGCGCCTTTTCCGTTGATTACAACCCAAACAGTTTTTATTAAAATCCAGATGTCAAGCCATACAGACCAGTTCTGGATGTAATAGGTGTCAAGGTTTATTCTTTCTTCGTAGCCGGTGTCGGAGCGGCCTGAAATCTGCCACATTCCGGAAAGCCCGGGGGTTACACTCAAGATGTAGTCAGCGTATTCACCGTATTTTTGCAGTTCCTCTTCTGTTACAGGACGTGGACCTACAAAACTCATTTCACCGATAAAAATGTTCCATAACTGAGGCAGCTCGTCAAGACTGGTTTTTCTTAGGAATTTTCCGAATTTTGTCACGCGTGGATCGTCAAGGAATTTTCTGTCTTTTTCCCATTCTGCGCGGCGTACAGGATCTTCTGCAAGAATTTTCTGCAGCATTTCCTGTGAATTTTTATACATTGAGCGGAATTTCCAGCATTTTATATATTTTCCGTTTTTACCAACCCTCTTATGTCCGTAAAAAACTGGTCCTGGAGAAGTCGCTTTTATTATGATTGCAATTACAATTGAAAAAGGAACTACAATTACTGTAGCAACAAGACAAAGAACGATGTCTATAAGTCTTTTTAGGAAAAGATTCCACCGTTTTGTAAGGTTGTGTGTGGCTGAAAAACCAAGAATTCCGCCTAAATCCCTAAGGTGCATTGAAGAAGTGTAGGTATCCTGATGGTTCGAGATATTTATTGTGTAACGGTAAGACGACATAATCTGTCTTCGTTTGCCGTGAAAATCACAAATCATCGCGACTTTTATCTTGAGCTGCTTGATTGTTTCTAGAATCTCATCTGAATCAGGAAAAACCGGAACTCCGCTGTTCATATAACATTCTGTCGCGGAACTGTCGATTATTACAGCCGGTTTGTATCCAAGGTCAGGGCGTTTTATAAGCCGGTTAATAACTTCCTTCGCGCTGTCGCCGGTGCTGTAGATTACAGCAGGAACACCGTAAAAATGAAAGTTTCCAAAAATATGACGGGAAAATTCCCGGGTTGCCGGCAGTCCTATCGCAGAAATCGGGATAGCAAGAAGAAATGCGCAGACTACTCCCCATGTGTCACTGTCCTTTATAAGATTTTCAGCGATTGCACCGGTTATCGTCTCATTGTTTTTTCCAAAGAAAATCAGCGCGATGCAAATTCCAAAGTAGCAGAAAAAAGATATTGTTGTCATTTTTCTGACTTCTTCGGAAGGTGAAAGCAGAATTCCAGGATAAAGTCCGCCAGCATAAAAAATCACAAGAATTATTGGAAAAAATACTGAATAATAAATGAATGACCTGAAATTTATCGCGGACGGATTTATGAAATTCATTATAAAAAACGCAAGTCCTACGCAGCAGAAAAGCGCGGCAGCATCGGAAACCATAATCATCAGTCCAGATAAAAAGGAACTTGTCCTGTTCCGGTAAGTCTTTTTAAAATAATTGATAAATTCGTTTGTGGTCATAGGCTTAATATTTTAACTTTTTAACGGTTTCTTGTACAGTATTTACGAACTCTCTCTGGAAACGTTCCTCGGTGAACGAACGCGCATGGGAAACGATTTCCTCTTTTTTAAATTTTCCTGCCGCATCAAGTTTTTCAAATTCAAGGATTGCCGCTGAAAGGGAATCTGTCTCTTGTTTTTCAAAGAAGATTCCTGTTTTTCCGTCCACAACAGTTTCCAGCGCGCCGCCACGGCCAAATGCGATGACAGGAGCGCCGCAAGCCTGTGCCTCAAGCGGAACGAATCCAAAATCTTCCTCCGCGCAGAATAAAAGCGCCTTGCACCGCTGAAGATTGTCCTGAAGAACCTCGTCGCTCGCCCTGCCTAAGAATGTTATGTTCTTGTCGCCGCCGGCAAGTTTTTTAAGGTTTTCCATTTCCGAGCCGCCGCCGATTACAACAAGTTTCTTTCCAAGTTTTCTGCAGGCTGAAACAGCAAGGTCAATCCTTTTGTACGGAACAAGACGGCTGAACGCAACGTAAAAGTCTTCACGCGGTTTTTCGGCGGGATTGAACCGGCTTACATCAACAGGAAGATAAATCACCTTTGCATCACGGTTCCAGAATTTTTTTATTCTACGCGCGATGAATTTTGAATTTGCTATGATTGTGTCAATTCTTTGGCTTGAAACATAATCCCAAAGCCTGAGGGAAGGAATCCATCTGTTCATAAAAAATTGCGTCAGTTTTCCGCTTCGTTTTCTGTAGTCAAAGAATAAATCCCAGGCGTAGCGCATCGGTGAATGTATGAACGCAATATGTGGAACATACGGCGGTGTTATAACGCCTTTTGCGCAGCACGAGGAGGATGAGATTACAAGGTCGAATCCGCTTAAGTCAAAAGATTCAAATGCGGCAGGCATAAACTTTAAAAGTTTCGTGTAGATTCTGCTTGCCATTGGCAGTTTCTGGATTCTTGAAGTGTGGATTTTATTGTTCAGAAAGTGGTTTCCAATGCGTTTTTTGTCGTATACAAGCGTGAAAATTTCAGCGTCCGGGTAGATTTTTAAAAGATATTCAACAAAAAGTTCCGCTCCGCCGTAGTTTACAAGCCAGTCGTGTACAATTGCTACTTTCACAGTGATTCCTCCAGCGTTTTTTGAATGATTTCCGCGGTTTTTTCAAAAGAATAGATTTGCGGAAATTCTTTTATCTCATCAGTTTCATCTTTTATTGAAAGCAGTTTTTCCGCCAGGTCGTTGCAGTCTCCGGCCTTAAAAAAGGTGACGGGAAAATCCTTGTAAATTTCCCTGAAAACCGGAATGTTGGATATTATTGCCTTTGTTCCAAGGCTCATGGCCTCAAGAGGCGGCATTCCAAAACCTTCGTAGAACGATGGCTGGACAAGTCTTTTTGTCTTTCTGTAAAGTTCTTTCAGCTCCGTGTCGCTGATTCTGCCTGTGAACAAAATTGAATTTTCTGGCGCCTCGCTTATTTTTTTGAAGATATTTTCATCTGCGGTCCGGAAATTCTCTGAATTTCCCACAATTTTTAGCTTAAGGTTAAAGCCTTTTTGCCTTGCGATTTTTAAAGCGTCAACTAGAACAGAAAGCCCCTTGTGTTTTTTTATGTTTCCCACAAAAAGTATTGAATTTTCTTTTTCGATAAGGGAATTTGATTCAGAATCTTTTTTGGTGAACCAGTCTGGAACAGCGTTGTAAGTTACCACGACCGGCTTTTTGCAATTTAAATTGTCGGTTATGCGTTCCTTTGAAAATTCCGAGACTGTAAAAATTTTCTCTGATTTAAGAACTGCATATTTATAGAAAAATTTTCTTATTATCGTTCCTGGCTTTGAGGCAAGACCTGAGACATCAAGAAAA
>CAVGBY010000121.1:0-5771 GCA_963627355.1 uncultured Prevotella sp.
GAATAATCCTTTATCTTTTTAAGACGCTTTGAAAACTGATTTCCCGGCAGATTATTTTTAAATAGAAGAAACAATACAATTCCAAAAAAAGGCAAAATTAAGACCGGAATAAGCCACGCAATCTTAAATTCGTTCCGCCCCGGACTGTTAACAAGATAAAAACAGAACAAAAGACTTATAAGAATACTGACCTGAAAAAAATTCCGGTACGGAAACCAGAAATAAACCGGCAGCATAAAAAGCAGAATCTGAACAAGCAAAAGAAGAACAACAATAAGAATCCGGCTAAAAACAAGAGTCTTTAAGGTTTTAAAACGACGGTGCAAAGCCCTGGAATTTTGAGAATTTTTATTCATTTTTTGCCAATTTCACCTTTTACAAGTATAATAAAATATAATTAATTTTGCTATTTTCACCGATAAAATATCAGTAAAAAAGTCGAAGAGCGAGGTGCCTTATGAAACAGATTGGAATAAAACTGGCTGACGGATCTTTTTATCCTATTATGGAAGAAGGAAAGCCTGTAAAAAAAACTTTAGGACTTACAACTGTAAACGACAATCAAACTCGCGTAATTGTTGACGTATACCGTTCAAAGACAGGAACAATGGAAGATGCAGAATATGTTGACAGCCTGCAAATTGATAATCTTGTCGCGCATCCAAATGGAACTGCCGACATCAATCTTAATATTGGACTTGATGAGAACAATAAACTTCACGCAGAAATGGACGATCCGGAAACTGGAGCCGTTTCCAACGCAAGTGTAACTCTTGTTTCCCGAACTTTAGAGGAACGCCTTGAACCAACAAATTACGATGTAAAACTTGAACAAAATCCGCAGGGAAATCAAGAAGAAGAATCGCTTGACGACCTGCTAGATGATTCAGAAACTCCGCAAAATACCGAAGAAAATTCTGAAACAGAAAAGGACGTGGAAAATGACTCCGCGGCAGAAACAGAAGAATTTGAGCTTCCTGAATTCCCGGAAGAAAACCCTTTGGAAGAACCTGTTGCAGACGAAACTGAAAATGCAGAAAACCAGACACAAGATTTTTCCGGCGAAGATTTTGACCTTCCTGATTTTGAGGAGAACGCTCCAGCGGATGAAGAAATTTCAGTTCCTGTAGCAGAAGAAAACGCAGAACCTTTGTCTGAACCTGAAATCACAGATTTTGAGAGCGAAAAAACAGGCGAAACTGAAAATGCTGATTCAGAATCTGAAGAAAAATCTGAAGATTCAAATACTGGTGTGGTTGCCGCCGCGGCTGGAGCAGGAGCAGCGCTTGGTTTACTTGGAGCGGCAAATCTTTTAAAGAAAAAAGAGGATGAAAAAGCCGAAAAAACGGAAGAAGCCGCAGAAACAGAAGAAATTCCAGATTCTACCGCAGAAAATTCCGCAGAGCCAGCAGAGGAAGAAATCAATGCAACTCCAGAAAACTCAGAGGATTCAGACTCAACAGTTGCGGCAGAAGAAACTGAGCAGCCTGCAGAAAATGCTGATTCAACAGTTACCGCGGACACAAGCGACTCGCCTTTTGATGAATTTGATTTGCCGGATTTTGATGCGGATTCTAGTCCAGAGCCGGAAAATGATGAAAAGTCTGTCCTGGACGATGACGCATTCTTTGATTCTATCACAACGGACGATGAAAATTCTGAAAAAACAGAACCTTCTGATGATGCTTCCACATTTGTAAAAGACAATACTCCTTCAAATGGAATTAATTTTGACGGGCTTTACGACAAAGAAACAGTCGCGGGAACTTCTTCAGATTCAGCCTACGAAAATGAATCAGAAGAAATAAAGAAAAAGACAAAAGTGCCGGTTATCATCTGCATAATCTGCGCGATAATCTGTATTCTGGCAACGCTTTTGATTCTCTTTGTTGTTCCCTCTAAATACAATCTTCTGCACAAGAACGGCAAGGCAAAAACCGAAGTAACAGAAGTTCAGGAAATAGAACCTGAAATTTCAGAAATTCCAGAAGAAACACAGGAACCGGTTGTAATTGAACCAAAAGAAGAAGAAATTGTAATTGCTCCAGAACCAGAGCAAGTTATTCCAGAACCACCAGAAGAACCGGAAACAAAACCGGCGGACATCACCTACAAAATAAAATGGGGTGACACGCTTTGGGATATTGCGGACTCTTACTACAAAAATCCGTGGAACTACAAAAAAATCGCGCGCTACAACAACATCAAAAACCCGGATTATATTATTTCTGGAACAACAATCACAATTCCAGCAAAATAATTTGAGATAAACAGTTCAATTTGCTAAAATAAGTCATCGTTTTTTTCGATGACTTATTTTTTTACGGATTTTTAAATTTCAACATGAAAAAATTAAAATTTTGCTTAATTACGCTGCTCATCGCATTTTCCGCAGTTTTTTCTAGTTGCGGACAGAGTTTGAATTCAGATTTTTACAATATTCCAGCAAAAGACAAATATTATTTTTTGGCGCTAAAAAAACAGCAGGAAGGAAATAATTCAGAAGCAAAACGTCTTTTTTCAATTTCAGCAAAAAAAAGCTCATCATATATCGCAAGGCTTAGCGCGGAAAAACTTACAGAAATCGGAAACGTGCGTGAACGTCTAAAAGCCTGCGGAAATCTTGTAAAAAAATACAACGACGAGGCCGCCATTTTGATTGCGGCAAAGCAACTTTTTTCGGAACAGGAATTTACAAAAATCGTCGTTCTTACAAACGACATAAACTACGAGACAAGCTCAAATTCCCTGATTTATCTTAGACTTTCGGCAATGCTAAAAAATAATGCTCCTCGCCTTTACAATGATGTTTTTGAATGGTTTACAAAGCGGCCGGTTTCTTCTGAACACTACAAATTTTTCTGTGATATTTCTAAAAACGATGATTTTTTAAAGAATCCTGAACAGGCGCAGATAATCGATTTGCGTTCGGAAGTTTTTAAGCGGAATTATAAAATTGCGTTCGGAAAATTTCAAAATCTGAAGGAAAATCTGCCTTTATTGCCACAAATAATTTCTGATGCGGGAAAAATTTGCCTTTACGGAAGCGACTCTTATCTTCAAAATGCGAAATTTTTTGATGCCCTTACAGAAAAAATCTCCGGCACGGACGCGGAATTCTATTCAAACTTTTATGCAGGCCGACTTTACGAAAAAATTGACTATTTAACTTATTCAACAAAACGGTACAAGTCGGCAATGGATTGCGCAAAAACCGATGAACTTTATGACAATGCGCTTTGGTATCTTCTGAGTTTAAATTTAAAAAAATCAACAAGCCAGGGAATCAAAATGATAAAACAATACTGTTCAACCTGGCACAACCCCGAATATTTTGATGACATTTTTGATATGCTAAGTCCGCTTATGCTTTCAGAGGGACGATGGAACGAATTTAACGATTTGTACAAGGCAATAGACGGTTACGCTTCTGACGGAATGACCGCAAAATTCGCATACATTTTTGGCCGCCTTGTTCAGGAAAAACTTGCGCTGCCGGCAATTGACGACACCCACAAAAGCGAGGATGATGCGGCTTTTACACGCGCGTTGACCAGCGGAAACGATATTTACTACAAAACGCTTGCAATCTCAAAATTAGGAATCGGCGGAGAGAATGCGGAAGAAGTAATCTGCACCACAAAAAATCCTCCAGAACTTCCTATCGACCTTGAGGCTGAAAATCTTTTACTTGGCTACATTTCTTTTGGTTTCCCGGAAAAAATTTACCCGGAATGGCTTTCCTTAAACAAAAGAGGCGCTAGAATCAGCTATGAAACTGGAATCAAAATTGCAAAATTCCTTGAAAACTGCGGAAACAATAAATACGAATATTATCCGCAGGCGTTACGAATTGCCGCAAAAGTTATAAATTCGGCGGACAAACCTGTTTCAAAAGAAGACTTAAAATTACTTTATCCGCGGAACTACAGCAAACTAATCAGCGAAAAATGCAAAAAATACAACGTTCCCGAAGAAATTATGTACGCGCTTGTGCGGAGCGAAAGTTTTTTTGACCATCAGATTGAAAGTTCCGCAGGTGCAGTCGGGCTTACGCAGCTTATGACTTTTACCGGTAAAGACATTGCGCATCGGCTAAAATACAACGAATACGACTTAAAAAATCCGGACGACAACCTTGAATTTGGAACATGGTATCTGAACAATCTTGCGGAACGGCTTGAAAACCGATGGCTTTCGGCGTTTTTTTCATATAATGCGGGAATTACACGAGTCCGACGCTGGATGAACAGTTCAAAAATTGAATTCAACAACATAAAAAAACTTCCGGACGACTTATTCCTTGAAACAATTCCATACGAAGAAACACGCGAATATGGCAGAAAATTAGTTGGTTCAGCGGCAATGTATGCCTGGCTTTATTACGACAAAGAAATTGCGGAAGAAATTTCCGAAATTGTGAAGTAAAAATGATTACAATCTCTTTTGAAAACCGTGGAAATTGCGGACTTTGCGAATATCTGTACAGTTCAATCAAAAAACAGATTATATGCGGAACACTAAAATCAGACGAAAAACTACCTTCAAAAAGAACACTTGCCCAAAATCTTGGAGTAAGCGTGATAACCGTTCAAAACGCTTATGCGCAGTTAATCAGCGAAGGATACATTTATTCAATTGAAAAAAAAGGATTTTTTGTAACGGATTTAAAACCATTTGAAAAACAGACAGAAAATTCAGTTCTAAAACCAACAGAATTACGCGGAAACGACAAAAATTTCTGCAAAAACGACGAAATAAAGGCGGAAGAAACAGAATCTCAAAAATGGTTTGCGGACTTTGGAAGTAATTCCACAAGCTATGAAAAATTTCCATTCAGTTTATGGTCGCACAAGATGAGGCAAGTTTTAAATTCCGGCGATGAAAAACTTCTTTTAAGAGTCGGCGCAAAAGGGGTTCTTGAACTTAGGCAGTCAATTTCAAGGTATTTAAAAGAATTTAGAAATATGAATGTAAATCCTGAGCAAATTGTAATAGGCGCAGGAACAGAAAATCTTTATTCAATGGTTGTGCAGCTTTTAGGAAGAAACAATCTTTTTGCAGTGGAAAATCCTGGCTATCATAAGGTCTTTTACGTATGCGAACTGAACGGAACAAAAGCAATTCCAATCAAAATTGACCAGCAGGGAATCGATGTAAATGAACTTGAAAATTCAAAAGTCAATATTGTTCACGTTTCACCAAGCCACCACTTTCCAACAGGAATTGTAATGCCCATTCGGCGACGTCAAGAACTTTTAGCATGGGTTCAAAACTCAGAAAACCGCTGTATAATAGAAGACGATTACGACAGCGAATTCAGATTCAGCGGAAAACCCTTGCCAACCCTGCAAAGCGCAGATAAAAACGGAAAAGTCATTTACATAAATACATTCTCAAAAACTTTGGCACCGTCATTCAGAATCAGCTACATGGTTCTGCCGCAAAAATTGCTTCCAGAATTTGAACAAAAAATCGGATTTTATTCCTGCCCGGTAAGCTCGTTTGAACAATTTACGCTCGCAAAATTCATAGACGACGGAAGCTACGGAAAACACATAATCAGAATGAAAAATTACTACAGAAATCTGCGGAATTCCCTGATTTCCGCAATTGAAGCAAGCCGGTTCGCAAAATTATGCAAAATCCAGGAACAAGAAGCCGGGCTCCATTTTCTTTTAACAATTGAAAGCAACTTTTCACCAGACGAATTGGTCAACCACCTGACAGAACAAAAAATCAACATTCCACTGCTAAGCAATTTCTACTAC
>CAVGBY010000122.1:0-5662 GCA_963627355.1 uncultured Prevotella sp.
AGCCTGATTTGAATGATTTTTTTCAATGAAATTGCGAACAAATCTTGACACTATCTCAATTTTATCTAAAGTTCTTTTTTTTATATTGTATTCAGTTGTGATATTTTTTGTTCGTAAATATCCTTTTTGATGCATTCTCTCAATATCAGTCTGCAAGGAAACTAAGTTTTCTTGATTTTTAATTAGACTATTGATAATAGGATTTACAGAGATAGCATTAAAAACTTTGAGACCGGTTTCGATAAAACTTTCGCAATCGCCATTATTATATGATGCTATTGGTAGATTTTCAGCATCATCTTCTGGGCAACTAGTAATTTCATAATCACACATAAAAACTCCTTTTATCCTACTTATTTTCCTTGATAGTTTTAATGAGTACAGTTGTGCCGCTGATTAAAATTCCACTCTCATTTTCATAGTTATTTCCAATAGTATTTGAATCTACAATTTTTTTAATCAGACTCTACAACAAACTTAGTCATCGCTTCACCAGGCCAGTTCTCTACGCTAGCTGCATTTTTATACCACATATATACATTGGGTGTAGTATTACAATAAACATATATACGCAAATTATTACCATCAGTAAATGATTTCGTCGGTAAATCTGTTCTAGAAGAACCTGCAACATCAACTTTAGATGAAGTTAAAGAACAGTCATAATATGCAAGTCCTGTTCTTGGAGAACAAATTAAATCTCCAGTTTGTAAACCATTGCTATTAAAAATAATCATTACATCTAGATTATTATCTTCAATACTTAAATCACGATAGTACCATGAACCACTTGATACATCTGCTGTATGTGCATCACCTTCTTTTAGGTAAATTGTGTAAGTTTTTGCAACAATATTAAAATAAATTGTTACATTCAAATAATTAGTTGCAGAAGAATTAGTAACAACACATTCATCGCCATTGGTGTTATATGGGTTTAATTCAACTTGAGAACTAAAGTCTGTTTCATTAATTTCATACTTAAAGTAATCATCTCCAAATGAAATATAATCATATGAAGCAGCACTCGGAGGAATAATGCATTTAAACATTCCAGAATATTCTTCCTTGTCAGATGTTTCAAATGCGGGAGTCTCTGTAGTAAGACCGATACGATGACTAAGTATTACTGATTCTTTTTTTACCGAAACAGAAACTGTTACTTTACCTTCTTTCGTTACATAAATGTTTACGACTATTTTTGTTTCGGTTTTGTTGTCAACGGTAAATGAGTTATCTGTCGTAACTGTAATATAAGCATCTGAAGAATCATCATATTTAACATAATCAAGTTTTCCTGAAACATCTTTTACATAGAAAGTAATACTACTTGAAACATCAAGAACTGTTGTATATCTATTTGTATACAAAGAATTTTCTGAATATGAATCCATTATTGATTCATAGCCGTCAATTCCAATGTAATAAACTTTTTTCTGTGAGGTACAAGTTGAAGTTCTTGGTGTAAGATTACGACAAATTCTGAATCCCCAGTCATTCCAATGAGCAGCTGGTCCACCACCACATGCATCACTCCTTCGTTCTGTAATAGGAACAATAGGATCTTTAAAACAACCGCCTCTTTGAACTCGATAATTTCCTGTTACAAGATTGATAGGATCAGTTACATCACCTGTTTCAACAGTTGTATTATACAAATCACTACACCATTCATAAGCATTGCCACTCATATCATACAAACCAATTGAATTAGGTGATTTCAAGCCAACTTCATGAGTAGTAGACTCTGCTCCATACCAGGCAACTAAAGATGCATCATCGCTTCCTGCATATGTGTAATTCCATTCTTCTGCACTTGGATTTGCACCTCTGGCTGCATATTCCCATTCTGCTTCTGTAGGCAAACGGAAACCGTTTTTTGAAATATCAATTACAACAGATTCCCATTTAATATCACTTGATGTAGGAATATCAGTAAAATCAAACGAACTCCAATCAGTAATCCCTTCAACTGAATAAACAGGATCGAGATTATTCAAAATACTTAGTTTATTACAGAATGCAATTGCATCATACCAAGAACAATCAACAGGTTTCAAAAGAGAATCTTCACCTGTAACATCTGTTGTACAGTAACTTGGATTTGTCCCCATCACAGCTTTGAATAACTGCTGAGTTACCTCATATTTACCTATCGCATATGGTAAAAGTTTAACTTTTCTTCCTGAAATAAAAACGCCTTCAGTTCCATTACCCGTAATAGTTTTTGAACCCGCCCTTGATGTAATTACAGCAATTTCTCCAGTTTTGACACATTCTGTTCCGTTAATCGTAAAAGAATTATAAAGGTCTTTATCCCTAGAAGGAATTCCGGTCAATAGTGCCCATTCAGTACCGTTATAAATATATGAACACTCATCTAGTGTATTATAATAAGCCCAAAGATATTGTGCATTGCCATTTTCACGTATTAAATCAGTCTCATTTTCATAAGAACCTTTCCAAACGATAGATGTTCCGTCTTTTCCATTTGGACCAGAAATAAATTCATTTATATAAGCTGATGTAAACTGAAGACTGCTCAACTTTGTTTCATTATGCGAGGTTACGGTTACATCTTTTTTCCAAAAATATGTAAAATTACCTTTCTGAACTATAAGACTATAATTTGATTTAGCCGGAACATTTGTTATTATGAAAGTACCATCAATATCTGTCATAGCCGAATAAGAAGTACCAGCAATATAAACAAGAAATCCATAACTTTCTGAAGCAGAATCATCTAGAGTTACTTTTCCAGAAATCGATCCTGTTGCAGTTAGTTGTAAATCATCAACGGTTACATTTTTGCCATTAGATATTACAGCATTATTAATTGACACCGCTTTTTCAGTTGAATTAGCAGAGGTTGCATAAACCGTATAAATACCATCTTCCAGATTTTTAAAAATATATGAACCGTCTGCTTTTAGAGAAGAAGTTCCTACAAGAGCTCTTGAATTATCTGTAATTTTTTTTGTTTTTACAGATTCAATTACAGAAAGAGAACGAAGTCCATCTGTTTTTTCAAGAGTTACAATAATGCCTGTGCTGTCATCTGAATTAGAATAATAAGCGTGTCCAAATATTGAACCTGACGGTGTTGAACTTTCTTTATCTAAATCATTTGAACATGAAAGTGTTCCTAAAACTAAACCTATTATAAAAAAAATAATAACAATTTTTTTTGTTAATTTCATAAAATATTCCCCTTGCTTGTTAAGAAAATGTGCTGTAGTATCTTTTGTTATTTATTTTCTTTAACAGTTTTTACAATTATAGCCACGCCAGCAACTATAGCTCCAATTCCAGCCCCTATACCTGTTCCAAGTCCTGGACAAAAACATGAGCCGATAGCAGCTCCTGTTCCTAAAGCCCCTGTTACAATTCCAGTATTTTTTATTTTTTCTGGTACTTCATCCATAAAATCCACACTCCTTTCATTCTTTCCCATTATACCCCACATCCCAAATAATGCAAACTATAGTGCGTGTAACTAAAAGACGTGTTATTATAGAGTTTGATAAAATATAATTTTCCTTATGGATTTAGGAAAGGCGATTGTTGAATTGCGCAAACAGATGGGGCTTAGCCAGGAGCAGCTTGCTTTTGACGCTGGCGTTTCCAGGCATTATATGTATAAAATAGAAAACAACCTTGCAAGTCCAACCGTAAAGTCGCTTGAAAAACTTGCCGCCGCATTAAAAATCAAGCCGTCTATGATTTTTTTGACCGCCGAACAGATTAATTAGCCTGCCGTATCGCTTCATCCAGAAAATCTTCAAATTCTTCTTCATCAAACACCATCCTTTTTCGTTCTGGAGCATTTTACATCAGCATATCTATCAAATCGTGATAGACTGGTTTTTACTGCTAAACAAAATTTGGGCGTTCCCCATGCGATGGTTTCGGCAGGCTCAACCATCGCATGGGTCGGGCGTTCCGACCTTCGCTCACGCTCATTCCAAAATATTGATTTCGTAAACTCAACCAACATTTTGGAACTTCGGGTCTCCATGCCCTAACGCAAATCAGTGCTCGAACTTGTTTTTGCAATTTTTGTGTAAAAAATGGAGTTATAGACTCTTTAATTTGTTGTTCAGTTTTTTGCCAAAAGAGAAAATTTTTTCATTAAGCAGTTTGTTTCTATAGCAGATAATGCAATCCACAAAATCCAAAGATGATGAAGAATAGAGTTCCAGGGCTTTTTTGATTACATCTTTGTGTTCTATTTCAATTTCATCAAAAATGTGAATACAATCAGAAATTACATAAACGGACACAACGCCTTGCCAAGCGCGGAAGTTGCGGTGAAAATTGCCGATGTGCTGGGCGTTTCCGTCGAATATCTTGTAACAGGCAAAAAATCAGGCACGCAGAAAATCCCTTCCAAAATCGTTCATATTGAAAATTCTCTTCTGCATTTTTCTGAATCTGATTTGGATGCGGTTTCCAAGATTGTGGACTCAATTGCGGAAAAATATAAGAATTAGGAAAAAGTTGAATAAATTGCTGAGGTGGCTTTTATTTTAACATCTCTTCGCAAATCTTAATCACTTTTTCAAAATCGATTTCTTCCAGCGCTTCTGAAAGTTCTTTGACCGTTGCGTTCAGGTTTTCTGGCAGCGCAAGTCCATTCAGCGCGGCAAAATCTTCTTCGGCTTTTTCAAGGTCGCCGCTTTCTGCCGATTTTTTGATTTCTTTGAACAATGCGCGGATTTCTGCTTCAGTCGCAGTCTTTAGGTTTTCTTTTGGCTTTTCAGAAAGTTCAAGCTGCTTTTTCAGGGCATTTTCCGCCTCTGAATATTTTTCTAGCAGGGCGGGGGTCTTTTGTTTTATGGTTTCAATGTCTTTTTCGCCGGCGGCTTTTTCAAGTTCTGCCGCAGAAACGCTTAAATCTTCAAAACCGCAGATTTTTGCCGAGCTTTTTAAGGCGTGAACTTCAATCTTGTATGAATTCAATGCGTTTTCATCGGAATTTTCAGCTTTTTCTTCTAGTTCCCGAATCAGAGCGGATTTTTTTTCAATCTGGGAATAAAAAGTTTTCAGGATTGTCTTGTCAATCTTGTTTTTGTTTTCAGATTCTTGTGTTTCCGTGTTTTCAGAAAAAATGCATTTCCCGCGTGGAATTCCTGTTTTCATCACACGGTAAAGTTCCTTTTCCTCAATCGGCTTTGAAAGAAAATCATCAAAACCTGTGGCAAGGAATTTTTCACGCGCGCCATCAACCGCATTCGCTGTAAGAGCCACAATGCAGTTCTTTTTGCCGGATTTCTTTTCATCCTCCCGGATAAGCAAAGTCGCTTCCTCGCCATCCATCACAGGCATCATGTGATCCATAAAAATTATATCAAAATCACCGTTTTTAGCCTTTTCAACAGCCTCCGCGCCATTTGTGCAAGTTTCAACCGTACATTTATACTGGGCCAAATATCCCTGCGCAACAAGAATATTCACTTCATTGTCATCTACAACAAGAACCTTTGCGCCTGGTGCTGTAAAATTAATATTTTCTTCTATATTATCGTTCTTTTCTTTTGAAACAACCTGTGGAATTGTGAATGAAAATTCGCTGCCTTTTCCATATTCACTTTTCACGTCGAAAGTACCGCCCATCAGCGACACAAGTTGCCTTGAAATTGCAAGACCAAGACCGCTTCCT
>CAVGBY010000123.1:0-5637 GCA_963627355.1 uncultured Prevotella sp.
GTGGGGGAAAATATTAAAAAAAAGATAACTTTTTAAAAGTTTTGTTTCAGTTCTGAAATTATAAAATTGTCATCTTCGCCATCCAATCTTTTACATTCATTTGGAAGATGGTTTTTATATTTATAATCTTTCCAACCCAGCCAATCACTTCCATTTACAACAAATTTGTAACCAGGCCACATTGTTGAAATTTCATGATAAGAACTTGAATATGTGTATGTATAAACTCCATCCTCATTTTTCATCTCAGGATTTTTTTTATTCCAACTATTTAAATTGCAGACAGGAACAACTAAGTCTATTAACTCCAAACTAAAGTCTTCTGGAACAAATATAAATTTCAAATTTTCAGTTCCTTCTTCATCAATCCAATATTTATATGGAAACTTTGTGTAATGAGCATAAACTGTCATATCAGATGTCAGATTGCCAACTTTTTCACCACTTTCTGATTCTGTATACCAGTCTGCAAACACACAACCTTCCTTTTCAGGAATATAAAGATTATTGATAGACTCTCCTGCAAAAACTTTTGTTGGAATATTAACTAAAGTTCCGCCATTTAATTCAAATGTTATGAAATATGTTTCCGTATATGCCTTTACACTATTTGCCTTTGCCATAAAATAATTGTTAGTCACATCTCCAGTCAAAAGCATATATTTTCCGTAGTTTGAACACCACGAGGCAACTTCATCGTTTATGGTTTTTGACGTGTCTGCATATTCAATATCATCGCTTGCAATCAAATTTTTTACAAAATCTTGCAATCTTGTAATTTCAGTCTGGCTTCCCTCAACAAAAACAGATGATTCACTCAATTCCAGAAGATAGTCCACGTACTTCTGCTTAAATTCTTGAACGGAAAGGAGTTTTTCTATCAGAGGAGCTTCGTAAACGCCTTCGCCCCAGTCAAGAGGATTTTTTGTGGCTGTGTCGGTAAAGCAGTTTGTTCCTAGAATGTTATCGTAATCGTATGGAATAAAATACGCCTTGCCTTTTGTGTCAAAATAGAAATAGTAGTTGTTGTGATTTCGCCAGTAGTCGTCGTCCATTCCCAAAAGCACGTTGCAGGCGTAAGTTTTAAGGAACAAGTCAACGTCCATCTTGCTTTCGTAAAAATTCTTTATTTCGTCTTCTGAATCAAGACTGTTCAATTCTTCTATAAAATCAATAAAATCGCTGCGGGCACGGCTAAGGTCATCTTTGTTTGTTTTTAGGTCGTAGTCGTAACGAAGGCTTTTTGACTCATCAAGATAGATTTCTTCCACTCCAAAAGAACGGTAACCGTCATAATCTGTTGCCATAGAAGGTCCGTTGCTAGACTGCCAGCAGCATTTCCAAAGGTCGCCCTTGTTGTCGGAAAAGTTTCCGCCGCCTAAAGTTCCTGTTGTCTGCAAAGATTCAGAGCGTTCCTTTAAGAACTGCTTGTTGATTTCTTCAATCATTGCGTAAACGCCGTAGTTCAATTCTTTTGTAGTGCCATCTTTTTCTTTGATGTTGATAAAAAGATGCGCATAACCTGCCCGCGGTGCTGTCCAGATTCCATTTTTGCGGAAATAGTTGTAGCCAAAAACCTCGCGGACGTAAGCCGGGTCTTCCTTAAAGCGCTTTAGGTTCAATCCTTTCATGCATCCGGCAAGTTTCCTCTCTTCTCCGGAATCGTCAAGCCATTCTTCAAAATCAAGCTTAAAATGTGCCTGATAGTATTGCTCGCCAACTTGCGGCCGGCGGCGGCTTGTGTTTCCGCGAAGGCGCATTCCAATATCGCTGATTTGCCAAGTGTTGCTGCCTTTTTTCATCTCAAAGTCAGCGTGAATGCAATCTTCGTTTTTAGGATTTGTATCATAGTTTTTGCAAAGTGTCTCCCATTCCGCACGGCTGATTGTAAGAGTTATCTCTGCGACGGAATCTGTTCCAAAAATATAGTTCAGGCTTTCCGTGCGAGTGTCCAACGCCGGCCCTATATTTTCCTGAATCGTTATTTTTTCTGTTGTCAAACCGTTGCTTTCGTTTCCGCTTGTGTCTACGGTTTTTACTGTGAATGTGTACGAGCGACCTGATTTTACGCTGATTGAATATTTTTCAGTTTTAGGGCTCACAAAAACTGTATTTTTTGACATTGCTTCTGTAAAAACAGAGCGGGAAGTGTCAATTGTGTCTGATTTTAGTTTTTCGTCTTTATAAGAAATAAAATATCCAAAAACATCTTCTGACTCAGAATCTGTCCATTTTAATGTTACAACCAAATCTTCAAGAGATGATTTTAATCCTGTAACATCTTCCGGCGGTGTTGTGTCGCCAGAATCTTCTGCTGGTTTTTCCGCAGTTTTTATTGTAATTGAAATTTTTTCAGATGTTTCCTGCTGCTTTGAATCAAGACTTGTAAATGTGAATGTGTATTCCGTGACCGCAGTTAAACCTGTTACGGTAAAAGTGTTTGTTTCTTTTGTACAAGTCTGTGGCTCTTTCAAATTGCCGGCCGCCGGTAACATCGCGATTTTTACGCCGTAATAATTTTGCTCCGGATTTTGCCAGACCAGGATGATTTTTTCATTTGTTGCCGCAGCCGTTACACTTCTTACCGCTGAATAAGTTAAAGAGCTACCGCTCCCCCCCCCGAATCTGAATCGCTGTCTGTCGCGCAGCCAAAAGTCGTTATTCCAAAAAGAATAAATGCAGTTGCCATAAATAGGCTTAAAACTTTCCTTTTCATAAAACCTCCGAAAGTATTTTTTGATAAGGATTTAAGTCTATAGCACAATCTTCATTATTTCAATTGAATATAAAAACTAACTTGGAACGTGGATTATCTCCCGTGGTTTTGAGCCGTTTGCCGGACCTACGATTCCGCGGGCTTCCATTTCTTCAACAAGACGCGCGGCGCGGTTGTAACCTACTTTCAGGCGGCGCTGGATGTAGCTTGCGCTGGCTTTTCCGGACTGAATCACAATATCCAAAGCCTGCTCGTACAGTGGATCTGCGTCATCACCGTAGAAATTCTGCTGGCCGTCATCATCCTCATCGTCGTCAAAAAATATTTCATCATCAATGTAGTCTGGCTCACCCAAAGTTTTTACGTAGGCAACAACATGCTCAACATCGGAATCGCTTTCAAAAGTTCCCTGAATTCGAACTGGATATGGGCTTACCGCCGAGGCATAAAGCATATCGCCTTTTCCCAAAAGTTTTTCCGCTCCAACTGCGTCAATAATGATATTTGAGTCTGTCCGGCTTGCAACCATGAACGCAATTCGGCTTGGAATATTCGCTTTTATAAGACCGGTAATCACATTTACAGAAGGCCGCTGCGTTGCAAGAACAAGATGAATTCCAACCGCCCGGGACATAGCCGCAAGGCGCGCGACATTTGACTCAAGCTCTTTTCCACTTGTCGCCATCAAATCCGCAAACTCATCAATTATGATAACGATGTACGGCAGTTTTTCTGTGGCAATTTTTCGCTCCTCAACACGTTTATTGTAACTTGCAATATCGCGCACTCCCATCTGGTCAAGCAGAGCATAGCGGCGTTCCATCTCGCAAAGACACCACTGCAATCCCTGCAGGGCTTTTTTTGGCTCGGTAATAACCGGCGTCAAAAGATGAGGAATATCGTTGTAAAGCTTCAGTTCAACAACTTTCGGGTCAACAAGAATCATTTTTACCTGCTGAGGCGAACGTTTGTACAGAATTGAAAGAATTATTGAGTTTACGCAGACTGATTTTCCGGCTCCAGTAGCTCCGGCAATCAAAAGATGAGGCGTTTTTGCAATATCAATAATCTGTGATTTTCCAAGAATGTCTTTTCCTAAAATTACAGGAATCGCCATTTTCTGGAATTCCGGCAAATCCTGCTCAATCATCTCGCGGAAGCTTACAATTGAACGTTTTTTGTTTGGAACTTCGATTCCAACTGCGGCTTTTCCAGGAATCGGCGCGACAATTCGCACGTTAGAGGCGGCAAGGCTAAGCGCAATGTTATCCTGAAGCGCTACAATCTTGCTGAGTTTTACGCCTGGAGCCGGAGCAATCTCGAACATTGTAACAACCGGGCCTTTTTTAATTCCAATGACTTCTGCGCTGATTCCAAAATCTGAAAGAGTTTTCTTTAGTTTTACAGCGCTTTCCTTTGTTTCCGCGTCAATCAGCCAATACTGGTCATCCTCGTACTGCTCAAGCAAATCTGTCGGAACAATGTACGGCTTTTTTGGCCGGGCAACATGACTGACCGGAGCAGATTCTGTCACAACAGTTTTTCGTGCCGGAACTGGGGAAGTTTCAATAACTCTGCCTTCTACAGTCGGCTGCTCAGGTTTTTCGTTGTCCTCGCTTTCTTCAAATGCTGAACCGGAAAAATCTTCTTCAAAATTTGAGCCGTGATTTTCTGTTGAGGCATCTGTTTCTTCTGCCCCCGGAAAATCCCCGCGGTTTTCAAAATTTTCTGTTTCAGATTCTATTTCATCTGCCGTGGCATATGAATCTTCTTTTTCTTCAAATTTTTCGTCAAAAAATGAATCATTCTCGTTTTCTTCAAGCTGCCGGCGCGCGTCGTTTTCCATGTCGGCAAAAACATCAGAATTGAATGAGATTGTAGAATTTTCATCGTCTTCTGCGTTTTCTGCGGAATTTTCATTCTGGTCCGCGTCATCCGCAAAATTCATATCAATATCAAAAAAATCCGGAGAAAGAGCTTCGTGCGGGCTTTCATTTTCTGGGGCATCCTCGTAAGAATCTTCCAAAGACTCATCGTCGTCAGAAAGCTCTTCATCTTCGACTTCGTCATTATATTTTTCAAAATCGTTCAAAGAATCTTCCAGTTCATCAGAGTCCGTTTCAGATTCTTCAAAACCTTTGTTCTTTTCAGAGGAATTTTCATCATCTTCATCCTGAACTTGAACCGGAATTTCCACTGCTCCAGCCTGAGCCTTTATTTCTTCCGCATCCGGCCATTCCAAATCGTCCGCAGGCTCTTCATCAATTCCAAAATCTTTTTCGGCTTCAGAATTTTCTGCCGGATTTTCAGTTTCTTCATTAAAACTGTTCAACGCGGCAAATTCTTCCTGGGTAATCATTGAATTTGCATTTTGCGGCTCGTCCTCATCAAAAATATTCGCAAAAGGGTCATCGTGCTGAACTGTCGGTTCATTTTCCGCAACAACCGTAGGCGCAGAAGCAAAATTTTCTTCGTTTTCATTCTGAGGATTTCCAATATTTTCCTGAAGAACCGTTTTTTCATCATTTTTTTCGACTGGGCCGTTCCCCTTATTCAGCTCAACTTTCTGCGTTGAAGGATTTTTAGACTCTTCTGCGGCATCCAGTTCTTTCTGTTTTTCAGAAATTTGCTCTTTAATTTTCTGTTCTTTTTCCGCAAGGAATTTTTCGCGGTGGAAAATCATATCGTTGATTCGTTCCGCGACAAGCCCGGCAATAATTATTTCTATCACAACAAGCATTGCGCCAATAATTATTGTAAGAACAATTTTGATTGTGGAAAAATCGTCCGTAAAATCTTTTGCAAAATAGCGGCAAAGTTTTTCAACAAAAACCGAGGTAAAAAATGGAACAACCGCAGTCAAAAGGCGCATTGATTTTTTTGAGGTCCACTTTGAGGCAAAACAAGAAAGCCCCGAAATA
>CAVGBY010000124.1:0-5588 GCA_963627355.1 uncultured Prevotella sp.
CTTCATAAGTTAGATTATTTGTCTTAATCACAGAAATACCATTTTCATCAAAATCAGTTCCCCAAAGTCCTTTTATTTGATTTTCTACATAATCTGCGATTTTCATACTGCTATCTCCAATGTTGTTGTATTCAAATTTTTATTCCTTTGCATCTGACTGAATTTCCCAGCATTCGTTTTTTCTGCCATCTGTTATTCCTAAATTTTGACTTAATCCAATTTTACCCTTGAAAAAGTGTTTGTTCCATGTTATTTTTAAATATCAGATGAATCCGAGATTGCGCTAGGAGATTCACCTTGTGAATTGGTTGGACTGCGCCCTTCCTGAATCTGACTTGAGGGCACCGCTTTTGGCTTGTTCCAAAGCGGTGTTTTACTTTTAAACATATCTTTTCGAACCAAATGGCCGCTTGTTACTTCCCAAAAATCTCCATCGACAAAAGGTTTTAGTTGAATGTATTCCATTGCATTTTTTTCACATTCTTTAACAAGAATCAAAGAAAAACCTTTCCCTTGATAAATCTTTGTAAAATTTGCAGAAACATCTTCAACAAAATCTCTAGCACATTCATATCCAGCTTCTTTTATCTGTGACATCCGTTTATTTCTATTAAAATGAGCCTCGCCAAACCCATCTCTATCATTTTTAGGATTTTGAAAGCCTTTTTGAAATCTTATTTTTCCTGCTTGTCTGCAGATTATTTTAGAAATTTCAAGTGTTATTTCTCCAAAATCTTTGCTTCCGCTTTTTGTTAAAACAAAATCTCCATCGTATAAAATTTCCATGAATTAAGAATCTCCCGATTTAAGTTTTTTACATTCACCGTTCCTAAATTTTGACTTAATCCAATTTTACACTTGAAAAAGTGTTTGTTCTATATGTTATAGATTGCACTCATAGGGTAACTATCATAAGTAGAACGTAGTTGGTCATTTCGACTGGCTCAATGACCGCTTGGATTTGTCCACATAAAAAATTCGACAATCCGATTTTGTGCTTTTATACTTAAATCATGATTAGCAAATATATTTTTGGAAAACCTTTTAACACGGAAGCGGTGGTTTGGCTTCCTGATGAAGCAAAAATTTTTGTAGATGATGCAAGTTCGTTCAAATATGCGCAAATTTCAATAAATAAAAAAGAAGGATTTTCCTTTAAAATGCACATTTCGCCAAAAACAATGATTTTTGGGCTTGGGCAGTCTATGGGCGGAATCAATAAAAGGGGCAGAGTATACAACAGCTGGTGCACGGATGAATTTAATCATACAGAAGAAAAAACTTCTCTTTACGGTGCGCATAATTTTATGGTTTTCTACGAGCCGGAGACAAAAATGGCGTTCGGTCTTTTCTTTGACTATCCGGGATTGGTGCAGATTGACGCGGCTTTTTCAAGTTTTGATACTGTCAGCGTAAAAATTGAAGATGTTCATTTGAATATGTATCTTATAGAAGGAAACAGTCTTTTAGACATTACAAATCAATTCAGAAAAATGATTGGTGCAAGTTATGTTCCACCGCTTTGGTCGCTGGGATTTATGCAAAGCCGCTGGGGTTATGGTTCTGAATTAGATTTGAAAAAAGTTTATGAAAACTATAAAGAAAAAAATATTCCGCTTGATGCGATTTTTTTGGATATTGATTATATGGAAGGATTCAGAGATTTTTCTATTAATAAGAAGAATTTTTCTGATTTTTCAAAAACCGTTTCTGATTTTAAGAAAAAAAATATTCACATTGTGCCGATAATTGATGCCGGAATAAAAGTAGAAGAAGCAGAGCCAGATTCAGAAGGCATTCAAAAAGATTATTTTTGCAAAAAATCTGACGGTTCTCTTTTTGCGGCAGGCGTTTGGCCAGGACTTTCGCATTTTACAGATTTTTTAAATCCTTCTGCAAGAAAATGGTTTGGAAGTCTTTACAAAAAACTTACGGATATGGGAATTGACGGTTTTTGGAACGACATGAATGAGCCGGCTCTTTTTTATTCTGAAGATGGACTTAAAAATGCTTATAAAGAAATTCTTTCTGTAATCAATAATAAAAATCCTCAAGTTTATGACACCTGGAAACTAAAAGATGCGGTTCTTGGTGTTCAAAATTCAATGGATGACTACAAAAGTTTTTACCACAAAGTTCCTGCCGATATTGCCGGTGGACTTGCCGAATCTGTTCAGGGCGGAGTTGCAACCGTTCAACATTCAAAGGTTCATAATCTTTACGGTTACAATATGACTCGCGCGGCAAGTGAATTTTTTACTCAAAACTGCAAAAATGATGTGCTTATTTTTAGCCGGGCTTCGTATATTGGTGCTCACAGGTTTGGCGGCATTTGGACGGGCGACAATGCTTCTTGGTGGAATCATATTGAACTTTTAATCCATCAGCTTCCGGGGTTGAATATGTGCGGCTTTTTGTATACAGGCTGCGATTTGGGCGGTTTCGGCGGAAACACAAGCCGCGAACTTTTGCTTCGTTTTTTGGGCATTGGAATATGGACTCCGCTTATGAGAAACCATTCCGCACTTGGAACTCGCGAGCAGGAATGTTATCAGTTTGAAAATACAGAAGATTTTAGGGGAATTATAAGTTTTAGGTACAGAATTCTTCCTTATCTTTATGAAAAATTAAAAAAGGCAAGCTCGGAAAATTTGCTTTTCTTTAAGCCGCTTGCATTCGAATTTGCAGATGATGAGATTGCCCTTCAAACAGAAGATCAGCTTTTGCTCGGTGATGAAATAATGATTGCGCCGGTCTACAGACAAAACGCAACTGGAAGAAATGTTTATTTGCCAGAAGACATGAAAATGGTTCGCTGCACGCTAGGTGCTGGACTTGATAAAGGCACGCCTCAAATTACGCCGCTTTCAAAAGGAATGCATTTTGTAAAATACGCTCAAAACGAAGTTGTGTTTTTCCTAAGAAAAGGAAAATCAATTTGGGTTGTAGATTCCGCTCAAACAACGGCGGAACTTGATTTGAAAACAAAAGAGGTTTGGGGGTAGATTAAACTGGTATTTTTCAAAAAAACTATAAAACGAAAACGTGGAGGCAGCTTGAAATGAAAATTATATTGCAACGTGAAGAAGATTTTCCACCTGCAAATTTAAATACTTTATGACTTTCACATCGCTTTTATTTTCATTTTGAAAAAATTCGGAATTTTGTTTTTCGTTGGTTTGAATCAGTATCTTGATTGGAAAGTTTTTTCCTCTTGAAGCGTATTCGAGGCTTTTTATTGCGTCATTTATTGTTTCATCGCTTTTTTGGATTTTTATAGGAATAAGATTATTCTCGCTTTTTATAAAGCCGTCGATTCCTTTGTTTCTTTGAACTGGAATTGCGTTCAGCATATCCAAAATGTTTTTTTCAAAATCTGTTTTTTCAAAGTAGGATTCAATTCCTTTTGAAAGAATGCCCGATTCTGAGATTATCATTTCGTTCAGTCTTTTTTTTGCAAGGGAAACTGCTTCTGGATTTTTGTCAATTCCGATGAAGTTTCTGTTTAAGGATTCTGCCGCAACGCAAGTTGTTCCACTTCCGCAAAAAGAATCCAGCACAATGTCATTTTCATCGGTTGCAAGTTCAATTATTTTTTGCAAAAGTTTTACAGGCTTTTGTGTCGGGTAGCCGCATCTTTCCTTTGCTTTTGGATTCAGATATGGAATTTCCCACACATCAGAAAGAGGGACGCCTTTTTTCTCTTTTGTAAGAACAACATTTCCATTTTCATCTTTTTTATATTCAGACTTTCCAGATTTGTTTCTTGCCCGTTCCTGTAAAATTTGGTCAACATTTGTTGAAGGCGAATACTCCGTGTAAAACTGGTTGAATTTAAAATTCTTTGTCTTGCTGTAAAAATAAATATTCTGGTGGGCGTTTAAAAGTCCTTTTTTGGAATTTGACCATCTTTTGTATGACCAAATTATTTCGCTCTGAAAATTATCTTCTCCAAAAACATTGTCCAAAAGCACCCTTAAATAATGAGAAGCGTATCTGTCGCAATGCAAAAAGATTGAGCCAGTTTCCTTTAAAACTCTTTTTGCCTCTTTTAGCACAGTTGCCATAAGCGAAAGATATTCTTCTCTTGTTGAAAATTTATCGTCAAAGGAATATGTAATTTCATTTTGCCTTGAAGAAAGTTCGTGTGTTTTCTGTGAAAAAAAAGGTGGATCCAAATATACAAGGTCTATGGAATTTGATTGGATTTTTTGCAGTTCAAATTGTGAGTCGCCGCAGATTACGGAATTTATTTGAATATCACTGTTCATATTCTGCCGTCCTTTCTAGTGCGATTTTTTCAAGGATTTCTTTTAAATCAATTCCTGTGTAGTCCTTTATGAACTTCCAAGCCTCGTCTCCTGCGTAATATTCTCCGTGAACGCCTTCGTAAAGAGTTTTCAAAGTTTCTTGAATTCTGATTGCCTGTTCCCTCTGCGGATAGTAAAACATTACGCGGATTGGCTTTAGCTTTTTCAGACTGATTGTTTTTATTCGCATGTGTTCTTTTGTTATATGGTCGCCATCTGTTGTTGCGTCGCGCCATTTTATTTCCAAAGCGTCGGTTTTATTTAGAAAATCGATTTCATAAGTCGATGGCTTTTTTCCCAATGCGTTTGGAATCTTTGTTTTCTTTCCATCTGGATATTTGTGTTTTAGGCATAAGATTGCGGCTTCTTCAAGAAATGAGCCTGCATACTTGTATACAAAACGGCCTTTGTTCTGATATATGTCTATTAGATTTCCTTCTGATTCTGTTATTCCTAAAACTCTGTAAATCAAGTAATGCGAATTGTCATCTGATTTCATCTCTTCGATTCTGTCATCTATTTTTGAGCGGAGTTCGGCTTCATATTTGTCAGAAAGATTTTTTATTTCGTTGTATAACGTAATATCCATAGACAGTATTATAGTTGTTTTCTTCTGATTTTTCTATAAATTCACCCCGATTTTCTAATACTACCCACACGACCACTAGACAAAACAATGGGGGGGGGTAGAATGACCTGTTATTTTACAATTTAACAGGAGAAAAAAATGAAAAAGCTACTTTTAGCATTTTGTGTTGTTCTTGCCTTGTTTACAGGTTGCCAGAACAATGCTTCGGGTACAGATGAAAATCCTTCTGTAAATCCAACGCCAGAAACACCAAGCCAAACCACGCTTAAACAAAAAATTGCTACCGCAAACGCTGGTACCACAATCGACTTAGGCTCAGAAGAATTAAAACTTGAAGAAAATGATTCTTACACAATTTCAAAGCCTTTAACAATCAAAAATGGAAACATAAAAAATGCAACTTTTGTTGTTGAAAGCACAAAAGTTACGCTCGAAAATATCACAGACATCAAAAGCATTATTGTAGACGAAAAAGTTGGCGATGGTGATTTTAATCTAAAAAATTGCCAAACAGTAGGCGAAGTTTACGTAAACGGTGGCGGTCAAAATTCTGTCCACATTGAAAAAACAGCCGTTGAAAAACTTGTTGTTCAAAAAAAAGATGTTCGAATTGCACTTTCTGGGGACAATTCAAATAAAATAAAAAAAACATTAATACTAGAAGACTGCAAACTCGATTCAGAAAATAA
>CAVGBY010000125.1:0-5542 GCA_963627355.1 uncultured Prevotella sp.
TATTTATCCTGGACTTGCTGTTGCAGATGAATTCCGTGCTATTTGCAAAAAAAATGGAAAAACTGCCCGGGTTTATTGGATTGGCAATTCCAGAGGAATGGATAAGAATATTGTAGAAAAAAATGTGGATTCAGACGGTGAGCGTTCCGCTGACTTTTTTTATGGAATTCCAAGCGGAAAGTTGCGCCGTTATTTTTCTATCCAGAATTTTTTTGATATTTTTAAGATTTTTGCAGGTTTTGTCGCTTCTTTTTTCATTTTGCTTAAGATAAAGCCTTATGTTCTTTTTTCAAAAGGTGGATTTGTGAGCGTTCCGCCTTGTCTTGCAGCAAAACTGCTTAAAATTCCGGTCTATACTCACGAATGTGATTTTACGCCCGGGCTGGCTACAAGATTGAACAGTAGAAGCGCAAAGCATATTCTTCTTTCATACAAAGAAACTGAATCTTATCTTTCCGAAACTGCGAGAAACAAGTCTGTTGTGACAGGAAATCCTGTTCGGCCGGTTTTTTATTCTGCGGCTGCGGAAAAAGGACTTGAATTTTTAAATATCCAGAAAAAGGAAAAACCGGTTCTTCTTGTTGTGGGTGGCAGCCTTGGCGCAAGACAGCTGAACAATCTTGTAAGGGAAAATATCCAGTGGCTTTGCGAACGGTTTGTTGTGGTTCATCAGACTGGTGAAAAAAATGTTGATGACGCGGAAATTTCTCGGGATTCGGCGGAAATCAGGGAAAACTACAAGCCTTTTGCGTTTATTTACAAGGAGATGCCGGATGTGATTTCCTGCGCGGATGTTGTTGTTTCCCGCTCCGGCGCAAATTCAATCTGGGAATGTTCAGTTCTTTCAAAAGCGATGGTCTTGGTTCCTTTGTGCGGTTCAGGAACACGTGGTGACCAGGAGGATAACGCCTTGTTCTTTGAAAAAAATGGTGCCGCTGTTGTTCTTGGAAGAAATAATGCGAATTCAGAAAATTTAAGGTCAGTATTAACTATGCTTCTTGATGAAAACACGCGGAAAAAATATGCTGAAAAAAATGGAAATCTTTCTGCCGGCAAACGTCCGGCGGAAAAAATTGCGGAACTTCTTTACAAGGAGAGTCTATGACAATAGCACCAATTGATATTTGTTTTTTGATTGTTGTTCTGGTTTTTGCCGTTGCGGCGTTACGGAAAGGTTTTATAAAGGAACTTTTTTCAAAAATATCTGTGTTTGGCGGTCTTGCCGTCGCGATATTTTTTGCGCCTAAACTTGATGTTTATGTCGGGCAGACAATTTCAAATTCAGTCCTGTCAATTTCTCTTTCTTTCTTTTTGATTTTCATCGTAGTTTTTCTTGTTCTTTCTATTATTCAGCATTTTGTTTCAAAACTTTCTGAAGGCGAGATTATGAAAGGGCTGGATAAGACTCTTGGATTTCTTCTTGGAGTTGTTGAAGGACTTGTGGTTGTTGTTTTTGCGATTGCAGTCTTAAAAGTCCAGCAGTTTTATGACTTTTCTGATATTTTTAAGGACAGTATCTTCTACAGGTTTCTTGGAAATATTTTTAATATTCCGACAGATTATTTTAAGGGTTTTTCCGCATAAATGTACGACAATTTGCTTTACCAGAATGTTTCTTCTCTTTTAACTTCGGATATTTTAAATGGAAATCTTCCCGGCGCGGTTCTTTTCAGCGGGCTTCATGGCAGCGGAAAACTTACCTGCGCGCTTGAAACCGCAAGAATTCTTTCGTGTAGTGGTGAAAAAAAAGGACATTGGCTTTGCTCGTGCCCTAGTTGTCTTCAGCATAAGGCGTTGGTAAGCAATAATCTTCTTCTTGCAGGTCCAAAAGACTGTACTCCGGAGATTGCGGCTTCTAGCCGGGCATTTTTAAATGCGGTGATGAATTCTTCAAAGCATCTTGTGGCTGCCCGTTATCTTTTTGCAAGAAGTGTCCGTAAATTGACTTTAAGGTTTAGTCCGATTCTTCTGGAGGGGGATGAAAAGCTTAATAAAGTCGCGGCTGTTATGAATTCAATTGAAGAGGAGCTTGAGCCTATTGACTTTCCGCATGAATTGCCGGAATTTCAGGTTGTGCAGAAAGCAGTTGAAAAAATCATTCCGCTGTGCGAAAAACTTGAGTCAGAATTTTTGTACGATTCTATCCCGGTTGCGCAGATAAGAAATGCCGCCGCCTGGGCAAGGCTAAAAAGTGTTTCTGGAAAAAAGACGATAATCATAGAGAATGCGGACCGTATGCTGGAGGCTGTGCGCAATGCCTTGCTGAAAATTCTTGAGGAGCCGCCGGAAGACACTGTTTTTATTCTTACGACTGCGCGCAGAAATGCTGTTATGCCGACGATTCTTTCGCGTGTAAGAACTTATGGTTTTAGGGAACGAAGTTTGCCGGAGCAGAAGGAAGTTATTTCACGCGTTTTTCACAACGAAACTTTCAGCGGTACAATTGATGATTTTCTTTTGACTTTTCTGCCTGTTCCTCCGGATAAAATCCATTCTTTTTCAGAGGAATTTTATTCTCTTATAGCGGATTCAAAAATTCCGGACTGCGCAAAAATTATAAAAGACTGCGAAAATTTTGAGCCACGGATTATTTTTAAGATTTTTCTTGCAGGAATTCAGCAGTGCTCAAAAAAACTTTTTTCATCTCCTGCTGGAACAATGGCCGCAAAAGATATAACGGACTCGCTTCAGTTGTGCTGGAACAATGTTACCGTCTTTAACCAGTCTGTAAAATCCGCGCTGGAAGTCCTTGTCCGCGATATGTCAAAAATCAATAAACTTCATGGGAATATTTTAAAATGAGCAGATATGTTGAGCGTGTAATTGATATGCTTCCAAAACTTTCTTCGGACGAGGTAAAACGTGTCCTTATGGAAGTTGTCAGTGAGAATTCCATGCTGGATTCGCTGATTGAATCTTTTTCTACAGGTCTGATTCTTGTGGATAAAAAATGGCACATTCTTCAGATAAACAAGGCGGCAAAACGGATTTTTCGTATTTCTCTTGATGATGAAAAAAAAGAGGACGAGCTGCTTTTTAATGTAATAGAAGAAAATGGGGAAATTTCAGAATGGCTGAAAAATATTGCGGATGCGCAAAAAACGAATGTCCGCGAGGAATTTTCGACTTCCTGTTCAGACGGCTCTGTGCGCTTTCTGGCAGTCTCGGTTTTTTCTTTTGTTCAAAAGACTGAAATTTCCGGGAGCATTGTAAAAGTTGAAGATATAACGCAGCTAAAGACAAAGGCAGTTCTTGACCGCCGTCTTGAAAATATGGAAGGACTAACAAATCTTGCGGCTGGAATGGCGCATGAGATAAAAAATCCGCTTGGCGCAATTTCAATCCATATTCAGCTTGTGCAGAAGGCAATCAGCAAAAAACGCGAGGGCGATGGAACTCTGCCGGAAAAGAAATTTCTGGAAGACCATATTGATATTGTAAACGACGAGATTGCAAAACTGAATGACCTTGTGATGGATTTTCTTTTTGCTGTCCGTCCGGTCAATGCAAGACTTACTTTAAGCGACCCGGATAAAATTCTTTCCGGAATCTGCGATTTTGTTTCACCGGAATTCAATAAATCCCATGTTCTTATAAAAATGGAACTTTCAAAAGAAAAAACGCGGGTTATGATAGACGAAAAACTTTTCCATCAGGTTATTATAAATATCGCGCAGAACGCTTTTTATGCAATCAAGTCGAAATTCCCGGAATGTTCGGAAGAAAATGATTCTGATGCAATGCCTGGACTTGTTACGGTGAAAACTTCGGTTCTAAACGATAATTTTGTGGTTTCAATTTCTGACAATGGGATAGGAATGGATTCTGACACATTGGGACGGATTTTTGAGCCATATTTTACGACAAAGGCGAACGGTACAGGGCTTGGAATGACAATGTCCTACAAGATAATAAAGGAATTTGGCGGTGACATTCAGGTAAAATCAGAAAAAGGAAAAGGTTCTGTGTTCCTTATTTCGATTCCGGTTCCGCAGACAGAAACAAAACTCTTGGGGTGATGAATGAAATTTACGATTCTTGTTATTGATGATGAGGAAAATATACGTAATGGTCTTGCCGCAAATTTCGAGATGGAAGATTATTACGTAAAAACTGCCGCAAACGGAAAAGAAGGAATTGCCCTTGTTGATAAAGGCGATATTGACCTTGTAATCACCGACCTTAGGATGGACGGAATTTCTGGCGAGGAGGTGGTCCACCACATTACAACAGAAACACCCGGAATTCCTGTTATTGTTCTTACCGGACACGGAAGCATTGATGCGGCTGTAAAAGCTATGCGTGACGGAGCATATGATTTTTTAACAAAACCATTGAATCTTGACCAGCTTAATATGATTGTAAAAAGGGCACTTGAATCCAGGGAACTTTCTTTGCAGCACAAAATGCTGAAAAAAGAGGTGGAAGACAATCACAACAAGATGATGATTGGAAACAGCCTTCAGATGAAAAAACTCTACGAGCTGATAAAAAAAGTTGCTCCTTCAAAAGCCAGCGTTCTTGTTACCGGGGAAACAGGTGTAGGAAAAGAGCTTGTCGCGCGCGAGATTCATAATAACAGTCCCCGCCGAGACAAAGAGATGATAGTTGTGAACTGTTCCGCGCTTAGCGAATCTCTTTTGGAGTCTGAGCTTTTTGGACATGAAAAAGGCGCGTTTACCGGTGCTGATTATTTAAAGAAAGGACGTTTTGAACTTGCTCATAAAAGCACGATTTTTTTGGACGAAATCGGGGAAATCAACGCTTCAACGCAGGTCAAGCTTTTGCGTGTTCTTCAGGAAAAGAAATTTGAGCGGGTAGGCGGGCAGGAGACAATAGAAGTTGATGTTCGTGTTATTGCCGCCACAAACAGAAATCTTGAGGAAGAGGTAAAAGCCGGACGCTTTAGGGAAGATTTGTATTACCGCCTTGATGTGGTTCATCTTGAAATTCCGCCATTGCGTGAACGCAAGGAAGATATTCCTGAACTTATAGATTATTTCCTGAAAAAATATTCAGAAAACGGAAATCTTTCCATTGAGCAAAAAGCGAAAGTCGCCATGTTCAAATATAACTGGCCGGGAAATATCCGGCAGCTTGAGCATTGTATAGAAAGCGCCGCGGTTCTTTGCTCGGATAACATTATCCGGGAAGAAAATCTTCCGCCGGAAATTGTAAAGTATTCTGTAAAGGCGGACATTTCAGTTCCTCTTGGCATTACCCTTGAAGAGGCGGAAAAAATCATAATTGAACAGAATCTTGCCGCCAACAAGGGAAACAAATCCAAGACGGCGGAAATTCTTGGAATTGAACGGAAGACATTAACCAATAAGCTCCAGTAATTTATTGAATGCGGAAATCAGTTCCCGGGTTTTTCGTTCCGCCATTTTCTGCGTTTCTGGAAATCCTTCAAAATTGTCAGGGTGATATTTTTTTAAAAGATTTCTGTATGAATCTTTTAACTCTTCTTTTGTGCAGCCGTAATTTAGGTTAAAAATTTTATAAAGATGTATACTTTTTTGTGTATTAATGTCTAATATTT
>CAVGBY010000126.1:0-5499 GCA_963627355.1 uncultured Prevotella sp.
TCACAAAGCAGATTGAATTCTTTCACTTTTGACTGATTACTGTATTTTTCATTGTAACGAAAAATGATGTAATCGATGAATCCAGAAATCTCATCAAGACAAGATTCAGGCACGGTCTTTACTTTTTCCATAACTGTTTCATAACTCATAGTTTTTCCTCCGTCTTTGTTTTTTCATAATACAACACAGTTTCGATAGCAATAATACAACTTATATTTTTTATTCCACAAGCAATTTTCTGTCATCGATGTTTTCCAGAACTTTCCTCGTCAAACCGGTCTGCAATATATCCGGCAGATTCAGCCCAAAGCGCATTCTCTGGCATACACGCTCCTATATCCGCCTGCTTACTCATTTTTTCGCCCCTCATTTATTTCAAAAAAATTATACCAAAAATCCCGCCTGTTTGACTGAACTTCATAATTTGCCGCGACCATTTTTCCTCGTTTTCCCCGTGTTTTCATTCTTGCGTGTTTCTGTTAAAGTTGGGGTATGCGTAAATTCAGTTTGATTTCTTTGCTGGCTCTTTGTTTGGGCTGTTTTATTTCTTGCGGAAACCGCGTTAAAGGGTACGGTGTTCTTCTGTGGAATCTTCCGGAACACCAGATGCAGGATGGGGATTTGGTTCCTGTGTACATCCGCTCAAATATCTCGCAGGTTTATGTAATTGGAACTTCGCAGGGCAAAATTGAAATTCCTTTGTGGCAGATAACAGACCCGGAGATGAAATTCAAGGCTAAAAAGACGGCTAAAAAGTTCGAGGAATACAAGCACACATACGCTTCTGTCGCGCTGGACGGACTTCCTATGCGCGCGGAGCCGGTAAACACGGCAAAACAGGTTTATCGTCTAAAAAAGGCTGAGACAATAAAGATTCTTTACAAAGGAAAAGGCCAGGCTGTATATGCGGGCAAAAAACCTCTTGAAGGTGAATGGCTCCGTGTTCTTACATCTGACGGAACAATCGGCTGGTGCTTCAGCTATAATCTTCGTCCTTTTGAAACAGACGTAAACGGTAACCGCATTAACGGCGAAGTTGTCGCGGAAGAAAACCATATCGACGCGGAACTTACAGAAATGCTAAAAAAGACGTGGTATCCGGACTCATACAAAAACATGATTGATTCAGGGCGAATTGACCCGGCAAGAATCAACCTTAACTACAACCTTCACCTGAATGAAGAAACAAACAGACTTTCTTTTGTTATGCCGGAAGTAAAAAAAGAATGGGATTACACTGGAGCTTCAGAGGACACAACGATTGTAAACGCGCGTTCTTATAAACTGAATGACATTCCTATCATTGTAACCATAAAAAATCCTGTCTACATTGTCGTACGTTACACTGGCGAAAGCGGAAAACCGGAAGATTTTAACCTTGTCACAATAGATGCGGACATAAACCAGCTTGTCCAGGACGAAATGCAGCGCCGCGAAAGCGAATACGAGCAGATTTATATGTTCGGGCCGAATTTCCGCTCCTCAAGTTACGGGCAGCTTAGTCTGGAAGAAAACCATTCCTTTAACTGGAACAACAAGACTCTTCTTGTACCGGGAGTAATTTCCTCTTCGGCAAAAAATACAGGAACTGTGCAGATAAAATATTTCCTTATCCGCTCATTGGCCCAGGCTTACGATGGTGTTCTTACGTTCAAGTTTGACGGAATGAACAAGGAAGTCAACTTTTTCTATAAAATGGAAGAAAACGGACTTAGACTGGAGGATGCGACCGGAGCTGTCCTTGACAAAAATGTATTCAAGGACCGCGGAATCTCTCCATTAATCATATTCTTTAAGCGAGCGGAATAATCTCATGGCATTTGTACAATTTTCACAAGTTTCATTGGCATTTGGCGACAGGGATATTTTAAAGAATGTAAGCGTAAACCTTATGACCGGCACAAAAGCGGCTTTAACCGGCGCAAACGGAGCCGGAAAATCAACGCTGATAAAAGTAATGGCGGGGCTGGTAAAACCTGACAGCGGAAACAGAATCTGCCAGAAAGAAACAAGAATCGCATATCTTCCGCAGAGCGGCCTGACCCACCACGGATGCTCATTAAAAGAAGAGGCGGACAGGGCTTTTCAGTTTGGATACGAGCTCCAGAACCAGATTGACCAGATTGGCGAGCAGCTTGAAAAAGGAAGCGGAAACACAGAAAATCTGCTTTTGCAGCAGTCTGAACTTATAGCAAAACTTGAAGAATCCGGCTGGCACAGACGAGAGGCGATGGCGGAAAGCGTTCTTATGGGTCTTGGTTTTTCGCACGAGGATTTACAGAAGCAGACGGAAGAATTTTCAGGCGGCTGGCAGATGAGAATCGCCCTTGCAAAGGCACTTATGCAGAACCCGGATATTCTTCTTTTGGATGAACCTACAAACTATCTTGATATTGAGGCGCGGACTTGGCTTGAAAAATTCCTTTCAAACTACAAAGGCGCGTTTCTTCTGGTAAGCCACGACCGGTATTTTCTGGACGTTACAGTAAACGAAGTCTACGAGCTTTTTGGCGGAGATTTAAAGCGCTACAAGGGAAATTTTTCCCATTATGAGCAGGTGCGCGAAATTGAACTAAAAACTTTAATCGCTGAATACGAAAAACAGCAGGACGAGATTGCAAAGCTGGAAGATTTTATCCGCAGATTTGGAGTTCAGGCCACAAAAGCGGCTCAAGCGCAGGAACGTCAGAAGCAGCTGGACAAAATCCTTGCGCAGAAAATAGAAATTCCGGAAAGCCTTAAAAAAATCCACTTTAAATTTCCGGAAGCACCGCACGCAGGTCATCTTGTTCTGCGTACAAAAGGACTTTCAAAATCCTACGACGGAAAAACGAATGTAATTCAAAACCTTGATTTGACCGTGGAAAACGGTGAGATGCTTGTTGTTGCCGGAAGAAACGGCGCCGGAAAATCAACTTTGCTGAGGATGCTTGCCGGCGTTGACCCGATTTCTGGCGGAGAAGTGGTTTTGGGTTCAGGCGTAAAAGTCGGATATTTCAGCCAGGACAATGCGGAAACAATAAAAGGAAGCGAGACAATTCTTGAATATGTGGAAAGCCAGGCTCCGACGGAACTTGTTCCAAAAGTACGAGATATGCTCGGAAGTTTTCTTTTCCGTGGCGACGATGTGTTCAAGTCTCTGGACGTTCTTTCCGGCGGTGAAAAAAGCAGGATTGCGCTGCTTCAGCTTTTGCTTAGGGCGAACAATCTTCTTATCCTTGATGAACCTACTAACCACCTTGATATGCATTCAAAAGATGTGCTGATGAATGCTCTAAAAGATTTTGGCGGAACAGTGATTTTTGTAAGCCACGACCGCGGATTTATTGAAGGCCTTGCCACAAAAGTTCTTGAGCTAAAACCGGGAAGCCACCGGGAATTTCCGGGAAACTACAAATATTACATGGAACGCATTGAAGCGGAAGAAGCCGGAACTGTCGGACAGTTTGAAAGAGGAACTGGAATTGCCGCAAGCAGCGTAAATCCTTCAAAAAACAGCGTAACAAAAACAGAGGAGACAAAATCAGCCGGAAAACTAAGCTGGGAAGAGCAGAAAAAAATTGAGGCGGAACGGCGCAAAAACGAAAAAGAAGTTGCCCGCCTTGAATCAGAAATTGCAAAAGCCGAGGAAGAAAAATCCGCGCTGGAATCAAAAATGGCACTGCCGGAAGTGTATTCAAACGGGGCAAAGGCAAAAGAAGTTCAGTCAAAGATTGACGAAACAAACAAAAAGATAGAAACTTTAACCCAGGCGTGGGAAACCGCAATGGACAAATTAGGATAAGCACAGGAGATTTTATGAAAGTTTTAGTTATTGGTGGCGCAGGATATATTGGAAGTCATGTTGTAAAGGAACTTATGAAAAACGGACATAAAGTTACCGTTTTTGACAACCTTTCAAGCGGATTAAGACAGAATCTTTTCCCGGAAAATGAATTTATCTACGGAAATATTCTTATTACAGAAGATTTGGACAACGCATTTTCCAAAGGATTTGACGCATTCATTCATCTTGCCGCATTCAAGGCCGCAGGCGAATCAATGGTAAAACCTGAAAAATATTCAGTGAACAACATCAACGGCACACTGAACATAATGAACGCCGCGGTAAAGCACAATTGCCTTAGAATGATTTTCAGCTCCAGCGCGGCAACTTTCGGCGAGCCGCAGTATCTTCCTATGGACGAGAACCATCCGCAAAAACCGATGAACTACTACGGATTCACAAAACTTAAGATTGAAGAATTCATGGACTGGTACGACCAGTTAAAGGGAATGAAATTTGCCGCGTTAAGATATTTCAATGCGGCCGGCTACGACCCGGAGGGCATTGTATGCGGACTTGAGCAGAACCCGGAAAATCTTCTTCCGCGCGTAATGGAAGCCGCCCTCGGAAAACGCTCGCTTAAAATCTTTGGAACAGACTACGACACACGCGACGGAACTTGCATCCGCGACTACGTTCACGTAACAGACCTTGCACGCGCGCACGTTATGGCTTTGGACTACATCGCAAAAAACAACAAGAGCCTAAAGCTTAATCTTGGAACAGAAAAAGGAACAACCGTAAAAGAAATCATTGAAGCGGCGCGAAAAATCTCCGGAAAACCAATTCCAGCCGAAGAAGCCCCACGCCGCCCAGGCGACCCGGCAAACCTTTACGCAACCAGCAAAAAAGCAAAAGAACTCCTAGGCTGGGAACCAAAATACAGCGACGTTGACACACTCGTAGAAACAACCTGGAAGGCGTATTTAAAGGCGGAGAAGAAATAAATAGGGAAGAAAATTTTTTAGAAGTTCATTTTTCATAGATTCTAAATTTATTTCGGAATCTATGAAAAAATTTGTATTTTTTTTTAATATGACGCATTTGCAAGAAAATTTTATCTCAAATCTTCGCTTTTACCGTGCCAGCAGGGGCTTTTCGCAGGTTGAATTTTCGGAAAAAATCGGAATAAGTCCTAATTATCTTAATGCTGTTGAAAATGGAAAAAATTTTCCGTCGCCAGAAGTTCTTCAAAAAATCATAGATGTCTTAAATATTCTGCCTTATCAGCTTTTTCTGGAACTTCCAACAGAAAACAAAGAAAATGCAAAGTCAAAACAAACACTTATGGAACTGAAACAAAAAATCTGCTCAATAATTGATGACGCGATAAATGAATAATTTTTTCCGCAATGGCATAAAAAATCCCCTGAACAAAATTCCAATTTTATCTGCAAAAGTAGGTAATCCCACTGTGTATATGCCTGCCGGTAATTTCGAATTTTATGGAAAGAATTGTTTAGCATGCTGCTTCTGTGCGCGACCCGCTTTTACTGCAAGTCCTCATTCCGCGCCGCTCCATTCCGGTCTTTCCGTGGCAATCGGGGCTAAGCTATTTCTGAAAATGCGAAAATCAAGCGCGCCTAAAATCTCCCTAACCCAAAAGTAAAAATTGGTCAGATAGCGTAGAATAAAGTTCGCAATTTGGTATTTAAAATTGAAAAAAGTCATTG
>CAVGBY010000127.1:0-5480 GCA_963627355.1 uncultured Prevotella sp.
CGCTACCAGCTGCGCTACATCCCGCTAAGTGAATATAAATATACAGAAATCCAGAAAAAGAATCAATAGCAAAAAAACTGATTTTTAGAAAAAAAAACAATTTTTTTTTAAGCATCTGTGTCAATCAGTCTGCAAAATCAGCAAGAGTATCAATTTCCCCGGTTTTTCTTTCACCGATTCCAACAGGCCCTAGGATTTTTAGTTTTACTGCACTTCCGGGCTGAATTTTTATTTTTCCCGCTGGCGCATAAATTTCACAGTGAAGAAAATTTTCTGAAACGGCATGGAAAATTTCTCTCCCTTCACCGTTTGAAAAAACAAAAGGCTTTTTTACGGTTTCTAAGACAGCATCAACGGTTTTTCCGCGGAAATTTTCAATATATTTTATTTTGTTCTGTTTGGCCCACAAAGCAAGTTCCGCCGCTCTTTTTCCGCTTGTTGACTGAGGAATTTTTGGCTTCATTTCTGCGGCTGCGGTCCCGGGGCGTGCGCTGAATGGAAAAACGTGAACCCACGCGAAATTGCAGTCTTTGCAGAGTTTCAGTGTTTCAGAAAAATCCTCGTCTGTTTCACCCGGAAAGCCTGTTATGATGTCGCATGAAAGAAACGGCGCATTTTTTGCGGTCTTTAACATTTCGCATGCAGAAAGAACTTCTTTTGCTGTGTAACTTCGTCTCATCAGTTTTAATATTTTATCACTTCCGCTCTGCACAGAGATATGAAAGTAGGGGCGAACCCTCGGATTTTTTATCACCGAGCAAAATTCGTCATCGACAGTTTCCGGGTAGAGGCTTGAAATTCTAAAACAGATTTTTTTTGTATTCTCAAGGCATAATTTTAAGAGCCGGCTGAATTTTATATAGTCATTTTTGTATTTACCCTTGTATTGTCCGATATTTACGGCCGTGAATACAACTTCGGCTTGTCCGGCATTCTCGAGCTTTTGTACACGGCGGACAACTTCTTCCGCATCCAAAGAAACAGAATGTCCGCGGGCAATATGTATTGTGCAGTAACTGCACGCGCAGTTGCAGCCATCTTGAATTTTTATGGAAGAACGGCTATGTGCTATAAAAGAGTCAGTCGCAAGCCTGAATGCGTTTTCGCTTGTCCCTGGTTTTTCTGTCCTGGTGCTAAAAAGTCCGTTGTTTAAAAAGTCCGCAAAATTTTCTGGATTAAATTTTTTGGAGTCAAGCTCTTTTTTTAAAAGTTCCGGAACATCTGCAAGTCTGCTTTTTAGCTGACCTTTTAGGACGGCAACTCGTCTGTCAATTGATTTTATGGCATCCGGAGAAAGCTGCGCGTAGCATCCTGTAACAATTACTGTTGCATTAGGACATTTTTCAAGAACAAGCCTAAGTATACGGCGGTCTTTTTGCTCGGCTTTTTGAGTAACAGCACAGGTGTTTAAGACGCAAAGGACTGTCTCCGCATCAACATCATTTTTTGCCTGAAGAGGTTTTATTATTACTTGAAAATTATATTCCAAAAATGAGCGGGCCGCGCTTTCGCTTTCAATCTGGTTCAGACGGCAGCCCATCGTTTCAAAACGTATATTCAATTTTTATTGAAGTTTTTCAGCGACACGGTTTCTTCCTCTTTCTGCCTCGATAGAAGAAGAATTCAATCTTAACGCCTCGTCGTAGGCATTTGCGGCTTCATAATAGTTTTTTGCCATTTCGCGCGCATATCCAAGGCGAACCCACCAGTTTGCAATCAACGGCTCTTTTCTTACTGCCGCAGAAAGCGCTATGTCCGCATGCTGATAACGGGCCTGACGTATATAAATTTCGCCCATGTAATAGTAAGCAGTTCCAACGCGGCTTGAACTTTCCGGAGCGTTTGCGACATATTTCTGGAATTGCTCCATCGCACCGTTGTTTTTTCCAAGAAAATATCTTGCCTCGCCAAGAATCTCTGTAAGGCGCAGGTCGTACTGGCTTACTTTTAGTCCCTGCAATGCACGCTGTTCTGCTTCAAGGTACTGTTTGTTCCGCACAAGTGCCCAGCACATTACAACATACGATTCAACCCTGTTCGGATTTTGCGCAAGTTCCTGCTCACATACTGCGATTGATTCAGCATAATGACCGTTGTTGTAAAGAATCAGCGCATCCTGCTTGATATTCTGCGCAGATATTGAAAATGAAATAGAAATCAGAAATAAGGCGATTATTAGTTTTTTCATTTTTTTACCTTTTTATTTAATCATTGTACAGCGGCCGGTAAATGTGCTTCCCGGTTCAAGAACAATCTGTTTTGAGGTAATGTCGCCGTCAACAGAGCCGGTCGAGGTTATAAAAATCAGGTCTTTGCCGGAAACATTTCCGTGGACTTTTCCTTTCACAAGAATCCTTACCGCATTTATGTCAGCATTTACCTCTGAGCATTTGTCGATAACAAGGTCGCTGGTGGCATCTATCTTGCCATTTACTTTTCCGCGGATCATAAATGGCTTTACAAATTTTATATTTCCTGTGAATTTGATTCCCTGTTCAATTATGGTATCAAATGCCTCGTCTTCAATATCAAAAAAATCAGATTCTTTTACATCAAACATATTTCTATTCTACATTTGAAAATAACGATAGTCAACGCTTGAAAAACGCCGGACCAGCTTTTATTCTCCGTAAGAATTTTCATTGGAATCGTCAAAATTCCTGTCAGCCTTCCAGCCAGATTCTTTTTCCTGCAGCATCTGAGCATCTTCACGTCCCTGATGCGCATTCCACCGGGAATATTGAAAATTCTTGTTCTTTTTTACAGTAAAACGATGAGAGTATTGCTCCCTCATCATTTTATAATATTCGCTGTCTTCCATTAAAAACTAGATTCCAACAAAGTGACTTTCAATTTTTTCATGAACATAGGCTATGAAATCCTCTAGCTTCATAGTTTTTTGCTCAAGACCGCTAGACTGTCGGAATCGGACTGTTACAGATTTTTCGTTCTTCTCATTTTCTCCGACAACAAGAATGTAAGGAGTTTTGTGTTCCTTTGTAATCATCTTGATTTTCTGTCTCATGTTGTCGTCTGAAACATATGCCGCGGAACGTATGTCAGCCTGAAGCAACGCGTCGTTTACTTCCTTCGCATAATCATCAAAAGCGTTTGAGACCGGAACAACAGCCGCCTGCTCAAAAGCCAGCCAGGTAGGGAATGAGCCTGCAAAATTCTCTATAAGAATTCCAAGGAACCGTTCCAAAGAACCCAAAATCGCACGGTGAAGCATAACAGGATGATGTTTCTGGTTGTCCTTTCCGATATAAGTTGCGTCAAGCCGTTCCGCAGAAGGAAGCTGGAAGTCCGCCTGGATTGTTCCGCACTGCCATTCACGTCCAAGACAGTCGTAAAGCTTAAATTCAAGCTTCGGTCCGTAGAATGCGCCTTCGCCCGGCTGAATCTCGTAGTTCAATCCTGCTTCGTGGCAAGCATCAGACAAGGCTTTTTCCGCTCTTTCCCAGGTTGCCAAATCCCCAACATGGTCTTCCGGCATTGTGGAAAATTTTACGACCAGATCATTAAAACCAAAATCTTTATACACATTCTTCAGAAGTTTGCAGAATTTTGCAACTTCAGCGGCAACCTGATCCTCTGTGCAGATAATATGCGCGTCATCCTGAACAAATCCACGCACACGCATAATTCCATGCAAAGTTCCAGAAGGCTCATTTCTTACATCGTGGCCAAATTCGGCAAGACGCATTGGAAGATCCTTGTATGAACGCAGCCGGCTCTTGAAAATCTCAAGGGCTCCAGGACAGTTCATCGGTTTTATCGCAAAAAGACGTTTTTCTGATTCAGTGATGAACATATTTTTCTGGTAATGCCCCCAGTGACCAGATTTTTCCCACAGCGAACGCGGCATAATCGCCGGAGTGTTTACCTCAAGGTATCCGTCGCGGCGAACCTGTCTTCTCATGTAATCCTGAATTGTCGTGTAGATTGTCCATCCGTTCGGATGCCAGAAAATCTGCCCCGGATCTTCCGGCTCAAGGTGGAACAAGTCCATCTCAACACCAAGCTTACGGTGGTCGCGTTTTTCCGCCTCCGCCAGCATTGTAAGATAATCTTTCAGCTCATTCGGTTTTTCAAAGCAAAGCGCATAAATTCTAGTAAGCATCGGGCGGTCTGAGTCACCACGCCAGTAAGCGCCGGCAATCTTATGCAATTTAAAAGCCTGTCCGTTTATTTCTTTTGTGTTGCTTACGTGGGGACCACGGCAAAGGTCAAGGAACCCATCCTGCTCGTAAGTTGTGATTGTTTCGCCCGCAGGCAGGTCGTTTATAAGCTCAATTTTATAATCCTGACCAGAAAACAGCTTTAAAGCCTCTTCCTTAGAAACTTCTTTTCGTACAAAATCGTGGTTTCCGGCAATAATCTTTCGCATCTCTTTTTCTACGGCCGGAAAATTCTCTTCTGTAAATTTGGCGTCGGTTGGAAAATCGAAATCGTAATAAAATCCATTATCGATAGCAGGACCAATAGCAATTTTTGTTCCCGGAAACAACTTTAAGATAGCTTCAGCCATTACGTGCGCACAGCTATGTCTAATCGTCTGCAATTTTTCGTCAGCCATTTAATTCACCTTGATATATTGAAAATTTTTCTTATTTTATCACTCTGCAATTTAATTTACAATAACAAGAAAATTTGAATGGTGTAGGGCAGAAACCGTTCGGAACTTCGTTCCTCACTACTCAAAAAGCCTGTCAAGCAGTCTTTTTGACTCGGATTTTACATCAAAGGGGGAAAAGTCCCCCTCGGCTCAAAACTCCGTTTTTCGCCTGCCCCCATTACGGGGAGTTCCCCGTAACGCCCCCCTTAAGTGTTGCCGCGGAAGCTGGGCAAACTGTAAAAAATACGTCAAATGACTAACTTGGTTGCAAGAACTCTTGTTGAATAAATTTGACTTTTATATTTTTCTAAGTTATATTCTAACTACCAGTGATTGGGGGTGCACCGGTTTCGACGGATGTGAGAGTCCGTTGGTCGCATGTAGGTGTGAAGGCGCCTTAAGCTGACAAAAAACTAACTGCAATCTTCAACAAAAAAGAAGAAGAAGATTCTTCTGAAGAACAGTTTGCTCTTGCTGCGTAAGCAGCGAGCACGGAACTTACAAGGTGCTGTTCCTAACTTTGTGATGTTCTGACGCCAACAGGAACTTGTTGCACATTGTGTTCAGCCATTGTGCAAGACATCTTAGCTGGAATACGGAAAAGACGCTTGTTATGCTGCTACCTTTTCCCGACAATCACCTCGCATAACTAAACATGTAGAAGCCTTCGTGCTGCATACCCGGACGCGGGTTCAATTCCCGCCATCTCCAAAAAAAAAGGGGGCTGTCCAAAAAGAATGGATAGCCCCTAATTTTTTTAAAGACAAGCAAATTTCTCTGTGATAAAATTTAAATATGAGCAGAGGCGTAAGCAATAAAATCACATACAAGCCATACAACCAGAACGAGCAGTGGCTGCTGC
>CAVGBY010000128.1:0-5471 GCA_963627355.1 uncultured Prevotella sp.
CAATCGACGGCCTGGATTTTCAGATTCTTGTTGAGGCGGATTTTATCGTGAACGTGATGGAAGGCTACTGCAAGCGCGAGGCAGTTCCGGCGATGAAAGCGAATGTGTTCAAGACCGCAAGCGGAAAATATCTTTTAGAGCAGATGTTTGAAAAGTCGGAAAGGTGAGAAAAATTACGTTGCCGGAAAAATTTAAATTTTTCGCCAAGGGAAAATAAGGGGAATTAGCGGAAAATTTCCCTTAAATTTGTTGAAAACTGTGGTAATCAATGTTATCATAGTTTTATGATTGAAGAGACTCCGAAAAATCCTGTTACTCAAGCCGCTTTAGAAATTCTTATGGATGCACAATATTCTGATTCAATTTCTAAAATGAATGAGGAGTATCTTTATTGGGATAAGGTAAAATATCATGTTCCAAAAGGACTGAAGGCAGAAGATTTTTGGAGCGCCGTAAAATATTCAAGGCGGATGCAGGCAAAAGACTTTTGTTTTTCTTCGTGTTCATTTTTTTTGAAGGAAACTTCTTTTATGCAGGAATCCCTTCATGAGTTTGACATAAATTTTGAGGGTTGCAGGGATTCTTCTGCATTTCTTGCTGACAGGAATAGGCAATATTATCTAATCAGTTCCGTTATGGAGGAGGCGATTGCATCCAGCCAGATGGAGGGTGCTAGCACAACCCGCAAGGTTGCAAAGGAAATGCTCAGAAAACAGGCAAAGCCGAAAGATAAAAGCCAGCAGATGATTTTGAACAATTACAATACAATCCGCTATCTTTCAGAGCATAAAAATGATGATTTAACGCCGGAGCTGCTGTTGGAAATCCATAGGCAGATAACTGAAAAAACTCTAGAAAATTCAACGGAAGAAGGGCAGTTCAGGACTGACAATAATATTTTTGTTGTAAACGGAATAACAGGGGAAGTTGCCCACGAGCCGCCGTCCTATAAAACAATTCCGGAAACAGTCATTCAGCTCTGCAGGTTTGCAAACGAAGACGAGAAATTCATTCATCCAGTTATAAAAGCTATCATCATTCATTTTATGATTTCCTATCTGCATCCTTTTGTGGATGGGAATGGACGCACTGCACGTTCAATTTTTTACTGGTATATGCTTAAAAAAGGTTACTGGCTTACAGAGTATCTTTCTATCTCTAGAATTATTTATAAAAGCAAAAGCCAGTATGAGAAGGCGTTTTTATACACGGAGCATGATGGGTTTGATTTAGGATATTTTGTTCAGTACAATTTAAAGGTCTTAAGACAGGCTTTTAAAGATCTGAAAGTTTATCTTGCGCTAAAGTCCAAAGAAGACAGTGTTTTGCTGGAATACAGGATTTCTGGATTGAATGAAAGGCAGGTTCAGATTGTAAAAATGTACGCAGAAAACCGCTCAGCTTTTTATACTGCTAAGGAACTTGAGACAAGATTCAATGTTTCCGTAAAAACATTGCGCTCTGATTTGGAAGGGCTTGTTGCCGCTGGACTTATGGCAAGGGTTGCGCTTAACAAACGGCTTACAGGTTATGCAAGAAGCAGGGATTTTGAATCAATGTTAGAAGAAAATAAGGGAAATTAGCGGAAAATTTCCCCTAAAAAAACATTCATCTGCTTTTTTATCTTGAGTCTTTTATTTTTTTATAGCAAAAAACGCAAATTTTACACAACAGTTGCCTTGCAAAGTCGATTATGCTGCACGTGGCAAAAACACCAAGGACGCATGAGATGAAATAAAGGGGATAAAGTTTGTCCTGTTCAAAATGAACGCCGATTTTAAGCCAGTGTTCAAATAAAAGCGCTGTTTCGCGAACGCCGTTTTCTCCGTATGAACACAAGAGCGGATTTTCGTGGAAAATATAGACTCCTAGAGTTGTGGAGGCGACTGCGTTTATTATTTTTGAATGTCCGATTTTTACGTTGTTCTTGAAGATGTAGAAAATGCCCATGGCAAGTATCATTAGAAAAATATTACGGTTTGCAAAAATGTGGAGCAAAATACCTGTGTTTTGTGGAAGATTCAGTCTGTGTCCTAAAATGTTAACGGTGAGCATTAAAGACCACATCAGAACAAGAAGAGTTGCGGTCAGAATTTTTGCATGTTTTTCAATTAAATTTCCAGGGTGTTTTTTAAGAAAATAGACTGCAATAAAAGTATAGATAAAATCCCCCACATTTCCTAATTCTTCAACAAAAAAGAAGAATTTTAAAACCGGAATAAGGACTGTAAGCGTGATAAAAAGTTTTTTAATCTGTTTTTCTTCCGAATTTTTAAGGTAATTCTGCAAAAAAGGAGCAAGAAGATAAAAAATCAGGTAACTTCTGATAAACCAGTAGCCGCTGTAAACTGGAGTTAAAATTGCCTTTATCAGCTGTTTTATTCCGACCGGCTCAAAGTTAAAAAGCCTGACAAAGAAAAAGATGGAAACCGAGCATAGCATTGTCTGAAGGTAAAGATTCAACGCTTTTTTTATGTTGATTCCGTCCCTGTCGCAAAGGAACCAGCTTGAAATTATGATAAAAATCATTACACCCAACTGACCGTAAGTTCCGAGCAAATAACTTGCGACAAGATTTTTAGAAACCGGGGAGGTTATAATCTGCCAGCCGCCAAGGCCTGCGTGCTGCATTGCGTGGCTTGCCACAATCATCAGCATTGAAATGATTCTTAAAAGTTCAAAATTTGAGGAACGGTTTGCTTTTGAATCTGACATAAAATCTCCCCGAAAGATACATTGTTTTGATGAATTAAAATAAGAATTTTTGCTTGTTACATTATTTTAGCGTAGTATATAACATTACTTTGTAGATTTTCAAGGTTTATTTTTATTTTTATTCGTTAAAATAATGTTATTCAAACTGTAAAATATTCTATAAATTTTTTATGGCTTTGCAGGAAACATTTATTGAAAACTTGAAATTTTACAGGAAGCAGGCAGGTTTTTCGCAAAAAGATTTGTCTGTGATGTTGAATAAAGGTTATAACTACATAAACTGTATTGAGGGCGGCTCGTCTTTTCCGCCGCCACAAGTTATCGACGAAATCTCTAAACTTCTGTGCATTGAACCGGAAGTCCTATTTTCAAAAAAATCCAGCCCGCAGAATATCTTGCAGAGTTTTAAGGAAACATATAAAAAATCCCTTGAGACAGAGCTGATAATAAAAGTTTCCTCTGAAATCGAAAAAGTGTGCAGGAAAATGGTGTGATTAGTCGTTGCACTGCTGAATTCACCTGAAATGTGGCAGGGATTGTAGGGGTGCGGAGCGGCCACTGGACTGAGCGGAGCGAGGGAAGCGGCTGGAGCGGGAGCGGAACCCCGAAAAGCCCGGTTTTTGAGGAACGGAACGAAGTGAAGTGAGGCAAAAAGCCACCCGAATTCTGAAAATCATGAAAATCTTTAATATTCGACATTTTTTTTCTTTTTCGCTATGATTTTGGTATGAAAGGCGATTATCTTACTACAAAGCCGGCGTTTTTTGCGCTTTTTGTTTTTTCTGTGCCGATAATAATTGGCAACCTTTTTCAGCAGCTTTACACGATGGTCGATTCGGCGGTTGTGGGGCGGTTTGTGGGTGAACAGGCTCTGGCGGCGGTCGGGGCTTCGTATTCGCTTACGGTTGTTTTTATCTGCGTGGCGATTGGCGGGGGCGTGGGCTCTTCGGTGATTGTGAGCAGATATTTTGGAGCGCGTAATTTTTCCGCGATGAAGACTGCGGTAAGCACTGCGTTTCTGACGTTTCTTGGTATCAGCGTTTTTCTTGGGGCGGTGGGAATTGCGATAAACCGGCCGCTTCTTGTTCTTTTAAAAACTCCTTCTGACGCTTTGGACATGGCGCTTGTCTACCTGCGGATTTATTTTCTGGGGCTACCGTTTTTGTTCATGTACAACGTGATTTCTTCGATGTTCAATGCGCTGGGTAAGTCGCGGATTCCGCTTGTTTTTCTGATTTTTTCTTCCGTGCTGAATGTCGCGCTGGATTTTTTGTTTGTCGCGGTTTTTAAGACAGGCGTTGCGGGCGCGGCTTGGGCTACGCTGATTGCCCAGGGGCTTTCGTGCGTTCTGTCGTTCGCGGTTTTTATGAATATGCTTGGAAAGTTCAAGGATTCAGAAGATGTGGCTGGGCGTGCTGGTGCTGGTTCTGGCGGCGGAAGTTTTGGCGGCGGGTTGAGCTGCGGAAGTTTGACTCTCGGTGGTTACAGAAAATTCCGCTTTTTTGACATGCGCGAGCTTTTTTCAATGGCAAAAATTGCAATTCCTTCTATATTACAGCAGTCTACCGTTTCAATCGGGATGATGCTGGTTCAGTCCGTGGTGAACAGTTTTGGCTCGGAGGCGCTTGCCGGATATTCTGCGTTCAGCCGGATTGCCTCGATTGCGATTGTTCCGATGGCGGCGTTGAACAACTCAATGTCTTCGTACACGGCGCAAAATATCGGAGCCGGAAAACCTGAGCGCGTTGTAAAAGGCTACCACGCGGCAAATCTTATGGTCGCGTTTTTTGCGGTGGCACTTTGCGCGTGTATTGAGATTTTCTACCGTCCGCTTATTTCTCTTTTTATCGGAACTGGCGGAAGCGAAACTGCATTGCGTACAGGGCAGGCGGCTTTGCGTTTTGAAGGATTTTTTTACTGCTGGATAGGATTTAAGATGGCGTGCGACGGACTTTTGCGCGGCGCCGGCGATATGAAAGTTTTTACGCTTGCAAATCTAATCAATCTTTCAATCCGCGTTGTTGTTTCAATTGTCTGCGCTCCCCGATTTGGAATTGAATGGGTCTGGTATTCCGTTCCGATGGGTTGGTTCATGAACTTTGTAATTTCGTTCGCGGAATACAGGACGGGGAAGTGGAGGAGGGCGATAGAAAGCGTCTAAAAATAGCAATTTGTATAATAAAGAAATCACTTTTTAAGGAAGGTACATTATGAACGAAACATTAAAAATTCTTGAGACACGCAGAAGCTGCCGCAAGTTCAAGCCGGATATGGTTCCGGTAGAAGATTTGAACGCTGTGATTCGGGCTGGAACATTTGCTCCGACCGGAAAAAATCTTCAGTCGCCGATAATTATTGCGGTTACAAACAAGGAGCTTCGCGACAAAATCAGCGACGAGAACCGAAAAATTGGCGGCTGGAACGAAGGCTTTGATCCATTTTACGGCGCGCCGGTGATTCTGATTGTTCTTGCCGACAAAAGCGTTTCGTCTAACTACATTTACGACGGCTCGCTTGTTATGGGAAACCTTATGAACGCCGCAAAAAGTCTGGGGCTTGGCTCAATCTGGATTCACCGCGCAAAGCAGGAATTTGAAAGCGACTTCGGCAAAAAAATTCTTTCAGACCTTGGAATAAAAGGCGATTTTGAAGGAATCGGACACGTTGCGCTTGGTTACGCAGCCGAAGGCGGAGAGGCAAAAGCCGCGCCACGCAAAGAAAACTACGTTTATTGGGTAAAGTAGTTTTTTGCTTTA
>CAVGBY010000129.1:0-5470 GCA_963627355.1 uncultured Prevotella sp.
GGATATAATTCATCAAATCAGCGGATTAAGAAAAGATTTGACGGATTTGTATTTTGAAATAAAAAATTTTATAAAAAAATAAGATTCAAAAGATGTAAGTATGAAAAAAGAAAATTTTACAGAAAACAGATGGTACGACAATTTTAAGAAAAGAAAATCTTCAAAAATTTCTGCCGAAAAAAAAGAACGCAAGGAATTTAATAAGGAAAGAGATAAATTTTTTGATGACAAACGCCGCGGAATAGACAAAAAAAATAAAATTCAACAGATTTATGAAAAAAAATCTGCTGAAAAAACTGATTTTTCAAAAATTGACGCAAAAATTCTAGAAAACAAGAATATGTTCGATTTTGGAAAATTGCCAAAAGATGCGGTGAATGTCCTTGAAAATTTTGACCAGATTGTGCAGGGCGTTCGTCCGTTGAACAGCCGGCAGATGCAGAATCTTTCAAAGGATATTCGCGCGCTTTCGCATCAGCTTACGGACGAGCGGGAAACCCGGCGTGCAGGCTATATGAATGCGAATCAGGAACTTTCCGCTTATGTCCGCTATTTTTCATGGTGGAATCTTGTTCGCCTTACCCGCGTTTTTTCAAATATTTCTTCTGCGGCGTTTAATTTAAAAGACGGCGATGTGATTTTGGACATCGGTTCCGGCCCGCTTACGGTTATTTCTGCGCTTTGGCTAAGCCGGCCGGAGCTTAGAAATAAAAAACTGACTGTCTACACAATGGATATTTCGCAGAGCACAATGGCTGTCGGCGAGGATTTGTATCTTTCAATTGCGTCAAAGTCTGTTCCGTCGGAGGAAAATTCCTTGCCGCATTGGAATATAATCCGCGTAAAAGGTGAAATAGGAACTTCACTCCGGAAAAAAGCGAATTTAATAACTTGCGCAAATATGTTCAATGAGCTTTATCAAAAGGAACACGGTAGTCCGGAAAAAATTGCGGATGCCCAGATTCAGCATTTGCTTTCGTATGCGGATGAACGCTGCTCGTTTTTTATTGCCGAGCCGGGAATGCCTGTTGCTGGGCGTTTTATAAGCCTTATGCGTGAACGTTTTATTAAAAACAACCATCCGATTTTTGCGCCTTGCTCTCATCAGGGAATTTGTCCTATGGACGGAAACCACGCGCGTTACGGCGGAAGTGCAAAATGGTGTAACTTTTCGTTTTCCACGGAAAATGCTCCAAAAAAATTGCTTAAACTTTCAGAATCGGCCGGGCTTCCAAAAGAGCGCGCGGTAATCAGTTTTATTTTTGCTGGACCAAATCAGGAATCCTTAAAAGTTGAAAAAGATGGTAAAATTCTTTTTGCCGATGTTGTTTCTGACCCGATTTTTCTTCCGCCGCATAGGGCAGGTTTTTATTCCTGCTCGCAGGACGGAATGCTTCTTTTGGTTAATGGGAGCGGAAAAAAATTAAAGTCCGGGGATAAAATAAAAATGTCCATGCTGAAAAACACGGACATTCTGGAAAAAGATAAAAAATCAGGTGCGGTTCTGATTACAATTTAGAGATTTTAGTTTTTATCGTCTGCAAAAATCTTGTTGATTTGGTCCTTGTAAATTTCTGTAAGACGGTAGCGCATAATTTCCTGTTTTGCGGAAAGTTCAACGCCAACTTCAAAAGGTTTTGTAATCAGCGCAAATTTGTTGACTCGCTCGAACATCTTAAAACCATTCTTTGGATTTATAAGCGAGTTTATTTCGCCTTCAAACAGTTTTTGGATGGACTCTGAGTTGATTAAATTCTCGTAAGTGTCGTATTGGATTCCGTTTTCTGCCGCAAAATTCTTTACTTCATCTTCTTCAACAAGAATCAACGCACCAAGATAATGTTTGTCCTGGCCAACAACAACAGCCTGACGGATGTAGCGGGATTCAGAAAGTTTAAGTTCAATCGGGAGCGGCTCAACATTTTCACCGCCGAGCAAAACGATTGTGTCCTTTTTTCTGCCTTTTAAAACAATCTCATCATGAATTGAAAGATAGCCCAAATCGCCTGTGTCAAGCCAGCCGTCCACGGTCATTGTTTTTTCGGTTAAATCCGGACGTTTGTAATAACCTTGCATTACGGTCGGGCCTTTTATCTGGACTGCGCCGAACTGTCCTCTTTTTAAAACGAATCCATCATCAGGATCGACAATACGGCATTTTACACCACGGATTGGTGAACCGACATTTCCAAAGACTGGAGCCGCAATCGGGCGGACAGAAATAACCGGCGCGGTTTCTGTAAGTCCGTAACCTTCCACAATTTTTACGCCGATTGCCCAGAAAAAATCATCAAGAACTGGCGGGTAAGCGCCGCCGCCTGCGATTCCTGCACGGAAATTTGTTCCAAGCATAGCCTTAATCTTTCGGAATACAAGAAGGTTTCCCAAAAGTTTTAGCGGCCAAAGCAAGCACCATGGAATAATAAACGCAAACCACCAGGCAACTGTATAATATCGTGTAAGGCAGACATTCTGGTTGAACATAAGCCTGTGCATTCTGCTGTGAAGAATCGCGACTTTTGTAAAGAATTTGAACAAAGCGTTGACGATTCCGCCGGTTTTTCGCATTTTTCTTTGGATTCCGTCGTAAACGGCCTCAAAAACGCGCGGAACTGCCGGAAGCAACGTTGGATTCAGTTTTTTTAAGTCTGCAAGAAGAATACTTCCGATTGGCTTTGAGTAGCACAAAGAGCCGCCCTGAATAAGAATTACGTATTCTACCTCGCGTTCAAAAACGTGCCATACAGGAAGAACGAGCAGCGCTTTTTCGCCAGGATTTATCATGATTCGTTCTGGAAGCTCTTCCAGCTGCGCAAGGAAATTTCCGTGGCTCAGCATTACACCTTTTGGAGTTCCGGTTGTTCCGGATGTAAAGATAATACAGGCAAGGTCAGAACTTTGACCTTTTTCAAGTTCATTTTCAACTTCGTCCTTGTGCTCGATTCTAAAAGTCTGGCCAAACTTTAAAATTTCCGAAAAGGAATAAACTGTGATTCCGTTATTTTTTGCCTCTGAAAGAATTTCTTCTGTCGGTTCGTCAAAAACTATGATTTCTTTTACAAACGGAATTTTTTCTTTTATTGAAAGGATTTTTTTTACCTGCGCGGAATTTTCTGTAACAATATATTTTGTTTCCGTGATTGTAAAAATCGCTTCCAAATCCATAAGGGTCGCATCGCAGCCACGGGGAACATCAGTTGCGCCGATTGCCATAATTCCCATGTCTGCCTGAAGCCATTCTTTCCGGTTGTCAGAAATAAGCCCGATTAAATCGCCGCGTTTAATTCCTATAGAAAGAAGTCCTGCACCAAAATCCAGTGCTTTCTGATATAATTCCCGGTAAGTTACCGGTTCAAATTCTCCATCTTTTTTCCGTGCAAATTGAGCAACGGTTTCCGGCCATTCCAGTGCGGATTTCCGTAAAAGTTTTGGTACAGTCTGTTCCATGATTTCTCCAATCCTAATGTGATATAATTATATAAAAATGAATTCACAAGATTTAATAAAGTCAATTGTTAGAAATTTTTATGATGATGACAAATTAAATGTGACCTACTTGTGCTTGTCTGAAAACCTGATGAAAAAGTGCATTTCAGAAGGTTCTGATGTTCTTGAAATTGATTTGTTTAATGAAAAAACACCTTTAGCGCCATTTTTAAATATTCTTGCAAAGTTAAAAATTTCTGACGAATTTCTAAAAAAATCCGCCTACTCGTTGCAGTACGAAACATTTAAATCTTTTTTTAAGGACGGTTTTCCGGCGCTTAGAAAGGACTGCGTGATTCTTGAAGAAATTGACTACGAAAAGATAAAACTGCGTGAAACTATCATTGCGCTGCTGAAGGAATGTTTTTGCGGTAAAGTTATAGTCTACAATGCCCAGCTTATGAGTGATGACGCGCTGAAAATTCTGTCCTTGCTTGAAAATTCGGGGATAAAGGGAAAATTTATTTTTTGTTTCAATAATCTTGATTTGGAAAAAAAATCTTCCGCGCTAAAAAACTTTTTACAGAAAATCGGCAGGCAGAAAAACTATTATTCAATAAATTCGCTCGAAGATTTTTCTGAAAATGAATTTGACTTAAAACCGGATGAATTTGTGGTTGATTTCCATCAAATTTACAAGGTGCTAAAGTTCTACAGAATTTTTCTTGATATTGAAAAAGCCTACGAGATTGTTAAAAAAATTGACCATTCAAATATTCTTGCTGAGGCAAATATTGACGATACACGCCTTCTTTATATGGAAATGGCAATTGTGGCGTTTTATTACGGTGACACAGACCTTGCGAGTTTTTATTTTAACAACATTCTTGAATATCAGATTGATGACGAGGTTGACTGTTACGCCTTGTATTATCTGGCGCAGGTTTTTAGCCGGAAAAATATGAATTCTGTTGCGCTGAAATATATTTCAAAGGCAATTACAAAATCAAAGGATTTTATTAAATTTCCGATTTACGCTCTGTCAGTAATGCTTGAATATATCATCACGGAAAAGAATGATTCCCAGTATTCTGCTGAAAAATATCTTAATGCCCTGGAGCAGCTTGATAAATTTGGGCTTACAAACAACCGTATTTACACTTCGCTTGTGATTCCATATGGAATTATCTACGATGCAAATTTGCGGAAACAGATGTTCGTTCATGTTGAAAACGCCATGAAAGACGCTGAAAAACTTAAAAACGAATTTGGACTTTCTATCGCCTGTCATTGGATGGGAATTATGATGACAAATGAAGGCCGAAAAGCCGATGCGGTTTTCTGGTACAAAAAATGCTTTAAATTGCGCGAAAAAATGGAAGATTTTTCTTCTTTGATAAAAGTTCTAAACGGTCTTTCCTATGAATATCTGATTGATACAAAATATCTTGACTCCTACAATCTGATAAACGACGTTGTAATAACGCTGCTTGAAAACAAGGATTATTCAGAAGTTATTATCACTCTGTACAATCTGGCGCGAACTTCTTTTTATTCAAGAAATTTTGACATTTCAGAGGAACTTTTTCAGACGGTTTTTAATTTGCTTTCAATTTTTGATGTTTCCGACCTTTGTGTGAATTCTTTTTTGCCGGAATACAATGATGTTCTGGCTTATCGTGCGATGCTTGGTTTTTATCGTGGAGAATTTATCCGCGCAAAAATGAATCTTCACAATATGCAGAACAACGGCAAGCCTTTTATGCCGGTTGAAGAATTTGTAAAGTTTTTTCTGGATGCAAGTCTTAGGCTGGAAGAAAATAACAAGGATGAAGCCATAAAGATTTTTGAAAAATGCATTTCTGATTTTTTTGCGATTGGCGTAACCCAGGAACATAGAATTGTCTTTATGATGTATGAATTTGCGAATTTCCTTGAGCAAAAAGGTTTTCACAATGAATCTGAAAGTTATATCGCGCGAGGTTTTAAAATCGCAAAAGAAAAGAATCTTTTAAATTATACAAAAGGAAAAAATTCAATAACT
>CAVGBY010000130.1:0-425 GCA_963627355.1 uncultured Prevotella sp.
AGTAATTCAGAAAACAGAAGAATAATTTTTGCAATAAGTACTGAGAATAAAAATGAAATCATATGTAAATGCATAGGAATAACATTCTTTTTATTAGCATTTCTTATTTTCTTTCTTTTATTTTCTGATTTACTAAATGAAAATATAAAATTTTCGAAAATTGATTTACTTTCTGAAGAATACAAAAAAAGTCTGGAAGACTTAAAAACTCAATCCCGAGCAAATGTCTGCATAAATGTGAATATTGATAAAGAATTTAAAACAGAACATTTAGATAAACTGAAAGAGATAATAACTTCTAGTAATAATAACTATACAGATTTGTATAAATATTATGCAAACGCAATAACAGAAGTTTAGATTTTTTGTTATTGAAGCCATCAAGGATTTGTAGAAATGCCTGAAGCCATAAAAGATATTTGCAC
>CAVGBY010000130.1:435-5461 GCA_963627355.1 uncultured Prevotella sp.
ATTTGCACTATGATTCAAACAGTTTCATCAATTATTGGTGTTGTTATCGCAGTTATAGGTATTTTTGTCGCCGTCCTTATCCCTGTCTGGATAATGCATAACCAGCGGTATGAGAATCTTCTGCAGGCGTACATGGCGAATGATTTTGCAGAGGCGGTCAAAGGCGTTACCGACTTCTTTAAGAATGACTGCAACTCAGATGTGAATCAGATTGCGGATGCCTACAAGAAAAGGTTTGATAAGGATTTTAAGGATTCTGATAAGCAGGCTTCCAAAATATTGCATCATCAGCGGCGACTTTTAAATAACTTTTACTGGGCGTTAAATTCCTGCGCAAAAGATCCATTCTTAAGACATAAGGTCAAAAACGAATTTTCACGGAATGAGGCATATATCTGTAAAATCCTGATTTACATGAATGATGTTTCTGATTCCGATGGTGGAATTTTCAAGGACATCTCAGACATAAAATACGAGCCTATGCCAAAGACAAAGGGCATGAGCAGAGCTTTGAATAATATTTATGAAATTCTGAAAGACCAAAGCAGATGGATAAAATAAGCCTTTCATCAGCCTTGTTCCGTTCTTTGACAATTAAATTGTTTATAATTCCGGGCATTTTATTATTTTTTATACAATGCCCAGAAGGGTTTACTTTAAGGAGGCTTTTATCTTTAAGACTTCCTCAACAGAAAGCTGCATAGACGCTGCGATTTGTTCCACTGTAAGCAGATTCAGTTTTAGGAGATTTTTTGTAGCCTCAAGAGCCTTTTTCCGTTCGCCAGCCAAAAGTCCTTTTTGCATTCCTTCCTTTAAGCCGGCTCGTCTTGCGTCGTGTAGTGGCAGTGCATCCATCATATAGTCGCTCCTGAAAATCTCATTGATTTTGAGCCTCTCGACGCGTTGCTCTATGTTCTCTGTAAAGTTGTCGGAAGGCCTTCCGCTACAAAGATAACCCAAGAAGTCCTTTATTTCAAGGTTTTTCTCTGAGGCGAAGGCGGCCGCGTTGAAGAACACTTTGTTGACTCCGTCGTTCAGGGTAAAACCGCTCTTTTCCTTGCAGATGGTCTTGAACGTGTAGACCGGCAGCCCAAGTCCTAGCGGGTCTTTTGTGCAGAGGAAAATAATGTAGCTTTCCTTGAGGGTTTCATACTCGCAGCCAGAAATCAGGGAATCAACGTCTATCATGCTCTGATAGTAGCGCATCCGGCGTGGCAAATCGTCAGGAATTGTGGTCTGCATTTCTATGTCGAAAATGCGGTCAGAGTCTTTTACGTACACGTCCATCCTGACTCCGTGCGCGCTGTAATAAGGACGGATTTCCTTCTGCAGTTCAGGGTATTCAATCTTTTCGACCTTTATGCCTAAAAGACGCTCGATAACGCCCTTGCACAAATCCGGGTCCTGCATCACTCGGCAGAACATAAAGTCGTCGGTGAACTTGAGCTCCTCGACCGGCTTGATTCTGTAGATTTTGTTTTCTGTTTTTTCCATATACATAGTTAACGCAAAAAAAATGCGAAAACGGAAATGAATCACAAAAAATTCTGCAAGTTTTTTGCAAAAAAACTTGCAGAAGACGGCGTGAACTTGCTGGCAAAGAGATTACAGCCTGCGGAAAGATTTCACGCCCGGAGTGTTCGTGCGCCGTGGTGGAAGGGCGGCCGCAGGGCGTTGCGGAGCAATGAGGCGGATGAGCCGAACCCTGGAAGCGCGGTTTTCTGGAGGGATGGAGCGTGCGGGGGAATTTGCCGCGGGGCGGAATCTTTGCGCGGATAAGATTTTTTTTATTCACGGTAGTAGTAGTTTACTTTAATAACTAATACTGCCACTCTTTGTGTTTTAATATAAGTTTTTAAAGCATATAGATAAAATATTCAAATTTTTGAAAAGAGTTGTTCAAAAGCAATAACGGTAATAGTAAAAAAACAGATTATATTTAATTTGTTCGCAAATATGAATTATTTTATATATTTGTGATTGACATTTCATTTTTATTGCTATAGTATGCTAATCATAGGAGTTATAGATATGGAAAAGGCCGAGCAGAAAAAAATCTTTGTTGAGAGGGTCAGGGAGCAGATGAAGAAGCATGATCTTAGCCAGAAGGCTCTTTGCGAGCGTGCTGGACTCAAAGCATCATCTTTTTCTTACTACCTTAATGAAGAGGAAAGCCGTATGCCAAAAGGCGCAGACCTTGCAAATCTTGCGAATGCGCTTCATACCACAACAGACTGGCTTTTGGGAACAGAACAGAAACATCTGGATTTTCCAGAAATAAAGACACTTCTTGCAGACAGTACAATGGAAATGACTCGTGAAGAAATCATGGAACTTTCCAGGTTGTTGATGTTTGCTTATGAACGGCAGGAGGGCATAAAAAAATGATACATGAGGCAAGACAAAAAGAGATTCAGAGGGCAGTGACAGATGTATTGAGAAAAGCGAATTTTTTCAGTGATTGTTCAATTGGTATTGCGGTGTTATCAGGAAAACTTGATGTTTGCATAGTTCCGATTGAACATGACATTATGAGTGCAATTAAAAACAACGGAAAACCTGCTTCAGGGTATTTTGAAGTGTTGCTTATAAATGGAGAGGAGAAAAATATTATTTATTATGATGTTGCTCTTTCTGAAAAGCAGAAAAATTTTGTTCTTGCGCATGAGTTGGGGCATTTTGTTCTAGGGCATACGCAGCAATGTCCTGTCGGAGAAGAGGAGGCAAACTTTTTTGCTGAAAATCTTCTTGTGAAAATGGGCATTGCTTCGTTTGTTCAGTTTAATCTAGAACAGAATGAACATAAACTGATTGTAGGTCTTGGAGTTATGCTTTTTGCAAGTTTTATATTGTGGACTGTAAAGCATGGCAAAAAGATTTCAATGGAAAATGAAGGAGGTAAGGCAATGCAAACAAAAGAAAAAAGCTCCCGATAAATGTTGTCGCATTTGTTGGGAACTTTATAAGTCTTTCTGACACAAAGACTTATTTGTAGCATAGGATATTTCGCTAATGCTGATGTTATCAGTATATAAAATCCTATGCTGTCCGTCTACAATCGGACAAGCCATTTGAACAAAATTTTAGGTTCAAATGATGTTTTTGGTGATTTAGCGCCATAAGGCTAAAAAGGATTTTTCTATGATAGAAATTAGAACTCAAAAAAATTATCTTATTGATGATGAAACTAAAGATGGATACTGTTTCAAAAGTTTTCCAAATCAGGCTATAAGCCATGAAGAGCTTGCGGCAGAATTCAAGAACTTCAATTCTTCACTTACAGAGCCGGATGCACTCAGTATGCTTAACATATTGGATACGCTTGTGTGCAGGTATGTTGCAAATGGTTATATTGTAAAACTTCCATTCTGCAAAATATACAATCGGGCTACAGGAACTACCGGAAGTTTATATAATTCTTTTGCACCGGGCGAGGGAAATCATAAATTTTCAACAGTGGTGGAAATTACAGATAACGCCAAGGCTTCGATGGTAAGGAATGTTGCCTATAAGCAGCTTGAGCCGGAATTGGTGACAAGACCTAGAGCCTTTGAGGTGGCTTCTCTTACTGCTGATGGAAAAGACAGCAAGAATCTTTCTGTAAAAAAAGGTTCTCCAATGCGTCTTCACGGCAAAAATTTAAAGGCGGATTTAACGGATGAAAAACAGGGTGTGTTTCTGGTTTCTGGAGACAATCTGGAAATAAGAATTCCTTCTTTTACTCGTTATGGAACTGCTGTTGCGGATTTTGCAATTCCTGTAGATGTGCCGGCTGGTGAATATACAATCTATGTTCGTACAAAAAATGATTCTGGTGTTTATCGCAGGGCTGTTTGTGATGATGTGATTACAGTCTTGGAGTAATTTTGAGTTAACTTAAAAAGGCGGGCGGAAGTTGTTATAAAAAATAGTTTCTGCCTGCCTTTTTTTTATGAATCAACACGGATAAAAGATATGTTATAAATACCATATATGCTTGAATTTGTGTAATCCATTGATGTAAATTAAATTATCTGTATTTTTGAAAAAAGTCTGATTTTATTTTTATGTCATTTTGTATTCATTTAAATTGTCTTATAGCAAGTTTATTACTGTAATTTTTTATATTGAATTTAATAATATTAAGAAAATATTAGAATTTCAGAAATTGGAGGAAAAAATGAAATTCGATTTAAGTGATTTTTTGGAGTTAGATACAAAGGCTCTGTTGGCTGTGAATGGCGGTTCAGATTGCAGCACATCATATTCAGGACCAAGCAGTGATGATTCGGGCTCGTCTGGAAATGGACCGGGTTCATCTACAACAACAAGTGGCTCAAAATCTGGAGGGGGATATTGTAGTGGTGCTTCTGATGGAAAAACAGTTTATAAAAATCCTTATTATAAAAATTCAGGTGATAAAGGTTCGACAGCAGTTTCTGGTGGAGGTACTTGCACATCTTTTGATTTAACTCCTTGGAAAGAGCATGTTGAAGGAGGAAATGATTCAGATACTGACATATCATATACAGATCAAAAAGATTTTTCATCTATATATGGGGATAGTTTTGGAGATAATGCCTGTGCGGCAACATCATTGTTAAATGAAATATCAGAGCAGTATACAAAAGAAACAGGAAAACCATTGACTCCAGAGCAAATAAATTCTGCTATGGATGCAGCGGTTAATTCTGGAAATATTAATAGCTCAAATGCTTTTATAAATAATTGGGAAGGAGCAGCAAATGACATGGCTGTTGCACTTGGGCTTTCTGGTTCGTATGTGTTGACAACAGATCCTTCTCTTGCAAATAGTACTATATATGCAATAGATAGGAATAATGATGGTGCTGTGGATCATTTTGTGAATGATATTGGAAATGGGCAATACTATGATCCGTGGACTGGAAAGATAGGAAATATTTCTGATGAAGCATTGGCAACAAGTGGGTTAGGTGGTACTAGAAAATTTTCATATTCTGTAGATTAATACTAATATAAGGAATAATATTTAATCAGGAGATTCATAAAATGAAAAGAATTTTAC
>CAVGBY010000131.1:0-5443 GCA_963627355.1 uncultured Prevotella sp.
TAATTACAGCACGATAATGTCTTACAGCAATAAAAATGTTATTCCAAGGGCAGACATTGCTGTAAAAATAGCCAAAGTTCTTGATGTTTCCGTTGAATATTTAGTAACAGGAGATATTTCTGACATTTCCGGCATAGACAGATCTCTATATCCGTTTATGAATGATTTGAAAAATGTGGATCCTGTTTTTATGGATCTTTTGATCCGGTTGATTCATGAGTTGGCTAAAAAAAGGAGCTTTAATAGCTGAGGAGTTCTCATGATTGATTATACTTTATCAAAAAAATCTTTTAAGTGGTATTTGCACTACCGCGATTATGAAGGAAAAAAGCACCAGAAATTACTTAAGAATTGCAAGACTAAAAAAGAAGCTGAAGCGTGTGCCTTGAAATTTTCTGTATTGGAAGATGACCAGTATCTTATAAGAAACATCACGAAAGATATGTATATTCCTGGCAGCCAGCATCTTATCCGGCTTACAACACTTGGAAAAAAATTCGCTGACGAAACTCTGTATCAGAAACGGTTGCAGATTGAATTCATGGTTAAGCAGTTTGGTGACTGGGATATAAGGAAACTGAAAGTCCGTGATGTCGAACTGTTTCTTATGCAAGATGAGTTTCATTCAGGGGCATGGAAAAATAATATTATTGATACTTTTGCTACTGTTTATGATGAAACAATATGGAAGTGTGATACACAAGTAAAAAGACCTCGATTCCAGCGTTTCTCAAGGAATTCCAGAAAATCTGATATTTTTACAATGCAGGAGCTTGATATTATTTTAAAACCGGATGTCTGGAAATCATATGATGATTTTCTCGCTTTCTATCTTATTGCCGCCTGTGGTTTACGAATTGGAGAACTGCGGGCTATTCGTGTTTCTCAGATATTTTGGACTGAAAAGGTTTTACTGATAAATGGGTTCTGCAAACAGGATGGTTTTCGTACTGATTACAACAAAAAAGGTTCTGAGGAGGACAAGAAAATCCGTCTTGCACCTTTGTCTGATAAATTGCTGGTTATGCTGAAAAACTATATTGAAGAGAATCATAGGCAGGAAAATGATTTTCTGTTTTATAATGATATAGACTCAAAACCTGTTTCAAAGGAGCATCTTTATAATCAGCTTAGAGGTGTATTGAAAAGAACTAAAATCTATAATCCAGATAGAAAACTTGTACCCCACTCTTTCCGCTTTACATATGTAACTTACATGAGATCTCTGCTTGAGTCCGAGCAGGTCCGCCTTATTGTAGGACACTCAACCATGAGTATGACAGACTATTATACGCGGTTTTCTTTACAGAATGAAATTCGCGGGATAAAGGATTCTTTCTCCGCAGTGAATAAGATTTTTTAGTTGTTCTTTTTTTTGTCAATAAAGTGCATTGCAGGCTTTTATTGTTTGGTTTCATAAAAATTGTCAGTTTTTTTGTTAAAAACTATTGACTAAATGCAATAAATGTTGTGCATTATATTCAGGTGGTTCGTTGAATCACGTAGAAAAAATCTTTGTTAAAAGGAGTAATGTGTGAAGAAATGGTTAAAAAAACACCTGCAAGAAGTATCGTTGCTACTAATTGCAGGTTTAATCCAAATCCTTGTAGCAGTCATCATTAATTTGATAACTCGCTAACGGGGAACAAAGGCGGCGGTCATAGTACTTCCGCCTTTGTGTATTCACATTTTACTTCTTAGGGGGCTTTTATGTCAACTGAAAAAGAAAAAGAACCTTTATGGGTGAAAATTCTTACGGCGGTTATTCAGGGCGTTGTAAATGCGGTTGTGCTTTTTGTCTGTCTTAAAATATTCGGGGTCATCTGATGGAAGAAACAGCGGAAAAACCTAAATACGTGGGCTATGGCTACCACGGCGGCGGGCGCAAAAAAGGAAGTGGAACCGGCAGAAAGTACAAGACGTTTTCCTTTTCTTGCAGTCCAGAAGAATATGAGCAGATAAAGGCAAGAATTGAGGAAAGCGGACTTAAACCATCGCATTTCTTTGTAAAAAAATGCCTTGAATAGTTTTTATAGCGTAACTACTTTTTTTTGTGGTTACGCTTTTTTGTTTCTTCATTTGTTAGTCTTATTAACTTCTAATGAAATAGTGTGAAAAAATTATTGTAAACGTTTCGGAAATTACAAGGGAAGCGTTGAAGTCTGTTCTTTGCGTCTAGGCTTATTTTTTTGCTTCGGGCTGACATAATTATTGTATTTGTTTTTTAATATTTCTGTTAAAAAGTGCAACGTTGCACTTTTTAAGTTTTTATAAGAAAATTATGTATGGAGTAAAGTGTACTCCATGGAGTAAAAAAAACTGGCTGCTGTTGGCGGTCAGTTTTGGCTAATTTGTTGCGATTTCAGAAATTCCTAGTTTTTCTATCAAGGATTCCTGCAAGGCTTTACTGAAATTAACAGAAGCCCTTTCCGCGCGCCTGCAAAGCCATTCTGGAAGAGTTACATTCTTGCGGACGCTTTTTCCGGTGTTTGAAATATCACATTCTATGTATGTCGCAAAATCCTTTCCAGAAGTCTTTATGTCTGTGATTTTGCTTGCTCTTGGCAGAGGCTCGTCTTTTTCAAGATAACTTTCAAGGTAACAGTCAAGGGCTTCTTTTGCGTTCTCCACAATTTCAGATTCTGTATCACCCTGGGAAAAGCAGCCTTTCAAATCAGGAAACTCGCACCAGTAACCACCGTCCTCAAAATGGCATATAGCAGGATAAATCACCATATATTCTCCTTGCAGGGCTTTTGCCCTATCTTTTTTTTACTTTAAACCGGCTTGTTTTAGGATAGCCGTTTCAAGTCCTTTTTTCATATCCTCACCGTGAACAGGAATTGTTAGCGGTGGAAAACCGTCTTTTTCAAGCCTGTGATGGCTGCCTTTTATTCTTACAAGAGACCATCCATTCTTTTTAAGCAGGCTCAAAAGTTCTTTGTCTTTCATGGTTATAATATAATACGTATAATGCGTATTGTCAATAATTTTATAAAACAAGCAAATATTTTTAAACAAAAAATATTTGACATAGTAACTACAATGGATTGAGGACAATTTAGAAAATTTTGTTCCAGCTGAAAAATGGGTCGGTGAAAGTCTGCGGGAAGCTGCAAAAAATCCGCCATTAGTACATAAGGCAGAAGAAAAACCAAATAAAAAGATGTTCACATTAAGACTTGACCAAAGCGATTTAGCAAAACTTAAATCATTGGCAGAAGAACAGGGCTTGCAGTATCAGTCTTTGCTTGGAAGTATCATTCATCGATACGTAAATGGCACTCTTATAGACATTACAGAAGCAAAGAAAATTCTTGTGTTCCAGAAAGCATAGCAACTCATCTTTTTATATGTTATGCATTATTTAAAAAGTGCATTACAAGTTTTGCTTGTTTTGCACTTTTTAAATAAAAACAAACGGCTTATTTTATGCAAAATAAAATTGCACAAAATAAGAGCAGACAAATAAAAATTATATAGCTTATGGCAAACCATTTTTTTGTTTTATTATGAACAATGAGCATTACAAATCCCATTAGTACAGATATACAGGAAAGCAAACAAAGATTTACAGTTGCTATCAATTTATTGGAAATCTGGCTAACAGAGAAAACTTGAATATTTACACTTATCAATGTGAATATAGAAACAAATACCCCCATTATTGTAAGAACATTTGCATAAAGTTTATCTTTTACAGATTCTAATGACTCTTTTTCTATATTAATTTTTTATCTACCAAATACATTATAAAACTTCTATCTAGCGCACATAAGAATTTATTACAAATATATTAAGACTTTTTGTTTTTATTAACAAGTATTCTTTTATTGTTAAAAAGTGCAACGTTGCACTTTTTAACTTTTCTGAGTTCCCCTATTCTCTTCTAAAAAAAAAATAAAAATTTCTTCTGTCTGTCTTTAGGGAAGTTTCCTGTTTTTTGCGGGTATTTTTTCTTTCCTGATTGATAGTCGGTGTAAGATTTGCAAAAAAAATCAGCCGAAAGCATATGCTCTTAAAACAGCATTTATTTTTGTCTGATAACCTTTTCCTTGTTCTTTGAACCATTCAAGAACATCGCTGTCGATACGTATATGAACATCTGTTTTTTTAGATTTGTATAAATCCTCGTGAAGTTCATACCAAGGGCGAAACTTTGCAAGTTCCTCTTTTGTTTGTTTAGGACAATCCTCAAAGTCTGTGTTTTTGAAACTCATAACTTCATTAATTTCCTCCGCACTGAGCGGAGGAAGTTTTTTTACTTCATCGAGCGTCATGGTTTTCATAGTATTCAATCTCCTCATCGGGTTCAGCTTTTCGGGCTGAAATAATTCTTTTGTTTCCGTTCCGGTCAGTTGCAACAACGAACAGGAGCAGCAAGTTTGCAACTCTGCCGATTATATTTGTCCGTTCTTCTTCAAGCGTTGAATGTGCCATATCAAGTTTTTCAATTCGCTTGTCATCAGAGAAAACTCGGACTGCCATTTCAAATGATACTCCATGTTTTTTCTTGTTGATTTTGTTTTTATTCTCATCCCATTCAAAAGTCGTCCGTGTTCCCTCTTGCTTATTAGTGTACACTATTTTGTGTACACAATCAAACATTATTTTTGTTTTTTCAGAAAAATATTTTCTCCTCAATTAACGGTAATACAGTAATGCGTTTTGTTCAAAGAATAAAAAATATAAGAAATATATTTTTATCAAAAATTGCATTACAAACTGTGTTTGTTAAAAAGTGCAACGTTGCACTTTTTAACTTTATTTTTCTTTTTTTTGCGAGAATAAAAAAACGCAATTTTTTGTAAAAGAATACCCTGCAAGATTGGTTTGCAGGGCGGTGATTGTTACGTAATGTTTTTAATTCAATATTTTTTCGAGAATGTATTGGCTAACTGATAATCCAGAAGTTTTTGCAAGTTCTTGGATTTTTGCTTTTTCTTCTGCGGTTACCCTTACATAAATGCTTTCACTTTTTTTTATTTCCTTGAAAGAACCTTTTGGTCTTCCTGTTTGATTGTTTCTTTTCCCACCCCAAGCGTTATTTTCCATATCTATTCCTTAAAAATAAAAGAGCGATTCTGCATAAAGCAGAAATTCCAAGACAAACAACCAATGCTATTTTCAATGCAATCATTTGACAACCTCTATAATCGTAAAGTATTATATAGGCAAGGTTTTGGTAGAACCTTGCCTAACCTTGGCTTACTTTATAAAAAGTAGGATAAGGGCAAGAATGAAACTTGCGATTGAAGTTATGTCGGCGACAATCGCAAGTATTTTTTTTAACTTTTTCCCATTCCTCTAATCTCTTCTAAAAAAAATAAAAATCTCTTCTGTCTGTCTTTAGGGAAGTTTCCTGTTTTTTGCGGGGGGCTTTTTTTCGCGTGGCGGCTCTTTTTGGATGTAGTCTTTTTTGGGGAAGTTCTCTGTTTACCAG
>CAVGBY010000132.1:0-5436 GCA_963627355.1 uncultured Prevotella sp.
TTAGAGCACCACCCTGCGGAGGTGGGGGTCGCACGTTCGAATCGTGTCAGTCTCAAGACTTGTAAAACCTGTCTTTAGTCGGCAGGTTTTTTTATTGATTTTTTAGAATTTTTGTACTAAGATTCTGTTACATTTGAACCCTTTGATGAGTCCAGATGCCTTTCAAAGTAGCTTTCAAAACTCCGCCAGGACGGGAACGTAGCAACGGTATGAACTGTCTTACTTGTGCTTAGGATTATCTGGACTCTTCAAAGGGTTTGTTTTTATTTTTCAAAGACTTTTTTGCCGTTGATAAAAACTGTTTTTACAGTTCCGTATAAAGTTCTTCCTTCAAAAGGGGTCGCTTTTCCTTTGCTGAAAAAATGTTTTGAGTCAACAGTCCAAGGTTCATCCGGGTTTATGACTGAAAAATCTGCGTCAAAACCGATTCTTAACATTCCTTTTTTTAATTTTAAAAGTCTTGCGGGGTTTGCCGACATCAGCTGGGAAAGTCTTTTTGCGGAAATTTGCCCTTCTTTTACAAGAACGGAGTTGCAGACTCCGTAGCTGGTTTCAAGTCCTGTGAATCCCGGGGCGCCTTCTGCTTTGTCTTCCGGCGTGTGCGGCGCATGGTCTGTGGCTATGCAGTCAACAGTTCCGTCGCGGATTGCGTCAATCAGCATTATTCTGTCGTCTTCCGAGCGGAGCGGAGGGTTCACGAGCGCGCGGATATTTGGTTCTTCTGTTCCGCAAAGTGCAATGTGATGCGGTGTTACCTCGCAGGTTACAGAAAATCCGTTTTCAACAGGTTCTATCGGGATAAACTGCCTTTCTTCTGTAGAATGGTCGTATGCCGCGTCTGCCATGTCTGCGTAAAAATCTGCGGCTTCGTCCATAAGCCTTTGTTTTGCCCGGCGGACTGCCTCTATTGAATTTGCGGTGCTTACGTGGCACAAGTGTATGTGGCATCCAGCCTGCTCCGCGATGATTATGTTGCGTTCGGTCGCAACATCTTCGGCAAGGGCAAGGAGTCCGTTTGCGTCAGAAAGATAGTCGTCAATTTCTTCAAAAACAGAGGATGGAACATTTTCAACATTTTTAAGACTTCCCCAGCTTGGAAGATTATATTGCTTCATTATTTCCAGAGCGTGTTTTCTTAGCGGTCGTGCCGCGGCCGCAAGTTCCGGGTCTTCTGAATGGCAAGCGACAATCATTCCTTTTCCGGCGGCTATTTTCATTCCTTCTAGCATTACCGCGCTTGAGGCAACTTCTTTTCCGTCTTCGGAGATTACAGGAACTTCATCGCGGTTTAATCCAAGAAGGTGGGAAACGTCTTTTCCTTCAAAATCTTTTGTGATTGAGCAAACCTGAAACATATTTGCAGAATTTAAAGCGGCTGCCCGTCCTCGGATTTCTCTTGCCTGCTCCCCGGTTGAGGTGACAGGTTTTGTGTTCGGCATTGCGACAACAGTTCCGTAACCGCCTGCAAGCGCGGCTTTCAGTCCGGTTTCTAGGTTTTCTTTTTGGGTAAGCCCCGGATCCCGCAGGTGAACGTGCATATCTATAAAACTTGGTGTTACAGTCAGTCCGTTCGCGTCAAAAAGTTCAATATCAGAATTATCTTTGTAGCCGTCTTCTTTTAGGATTGATTTTGCAAGTTCAGAAACAGTCTGGGGAGTTGTAAAGTAACCCTGGTAGATGGCGCGGATTTTGCCTTTTACTGCAAGAATTGCTCCCGGGGTGTCGGTGGATTCGTCAAGAAGTCGCGCGTTATAAATAAGAAGAGCTTCTGGCATTAGGCTTTCTCCACAACAGTTCCGTCTTCGCCTGCCTTGTACATTGTGTCGCAGTATTCGCAGCAGTAAAGACCTTTTGCCTTGTCAACAAGCAGAAAAGTTGGTTTTACATAATTTTCTGTTACCGTTATGCAACGCGGATTCTTGCATTTGAAGACATTTTTGATTCTTGAGGGAAGTTCCATCTTAATTTTACGTACGATTTTTTCGTTCTGGATCACGTTTACGCTGATATTTGGATCGATGAAACCTAGTACAGAAAAATCTATGTCCATTACGTTTTCAATTTTGATTATGTCTTTTTTTCCTGTCTTTTTTGAAGGAGCGTTCATTATCAGGGCTGAGCAGAACGGTGATTTGTCTAGTCCGAGCCACTGGAAAATTCTCCAGCCGGAACCAGCGCGGATGTGGTCAATGACAAGTCCGTTTTTTATAGAATCGATATTTAACATATTATTGTCCTTTCTTTGATTAAAGTGCGCCTGTTAGTTTTGAAATAAGTGCCATTCTTGCGTACATCCCGAATTTTACCTGCTTAAAGTAAGCGGCTCGCGGGTCGTCGTCGATTTCCGGTGAAATTTCGTTTACGCGCGGAAGCGGATGCAGCACGAACATCCTGTCTTTTGCAAGTTTCATCTTTTCTTTGTCAAGGATGTAGCTGTCCTTTAGGCGAAGGTAATCCTGCTCATTAAAGAACCGTTCTTTTTGGACTCGTGTCATATAGAGAATATCAAGGTCGCCGATTACATCTTCAAGGCGTTCCGCGACAGTATATGAAATGCCTTTTTCGTTCAACTGTTCAATCATGTATTCCGGCATGCAGAGTTCTTTTGGACTTATGAATACAAATTTGTTTCCTTTGTATCGGCTGAGCGCCTGTGAAAGGCTGTGGACGGTTCTTCCGAACTTAAGGTCGCCGCAGAAACCCACGGTAAGTCCCTGGTAGTCGCCTAAAAGTCTGCGGATTGTAAGCAAATCTGTTAATGTCTGGGTTGGATGGCTGTGGCCTCCGTCGCCCGCGTTTATGATAGGAACAGGGGAATATTTGCTGGCAAGCAGAGCCGCTCCTTCCTTTGGAGTTCGCATTGCGATTACGTCTACATAAGAGGAGACAACACGGATTGTGTCTGCAAGAGTTTCTCCTTTTGTTGATGATGTGTAGGAAGCGTCCGCAAAACCTTCTACTGTTCCGCCAAGATGAAGCATGGCCGCCTCAAAAGAAAGCCGTGTTCGTGTGCTTGGCTCAAAAAAAAGTGTCGCAAGAATTTTCCCGCGACACACATCTTGAAAAGAAATAGGATCTACTATCATCTGTTCTGCAAGTGAAATAATTTCGTCAATTTCAGATACAGACAAATCACCAGGTTCAATTAAATGACGCCCTTTTAACATACTAAGAACTCCACTAAAAATTTTTTAGATTATATCGTATGGAGTGGAATTGTGCAAATAAAAGAAAAAGGGCTTCGCAAAAACAAAGCCCTTTTTTTTCTGTTTTGTAATTCTTACAAACCCGCGAGTTTCAACTTTGTTGAAACTCGTTACAATAATTTAATCAAAGATTAAATTATTGCTTTCATTGCTGTCATATATTCGCGCAGTTTGCGGCCGACAACTTCGATAGGGTGGTTGCGGATTTCTGCGTTTACGGCTACGAGTTCTGTGTTGTTTACGCTTGTGTCTTTAAGTTCAAGACCTTTTCCGATTACATCTGTGTGGATATTCGGCATAAATTCTTTTGCCATAAGAGGAGCGGCAACGCGGCTGAACAGGTAGCATCCATATTCTGCAGTGTCTGAAATTACGCGGTTCATCTCGTAAAGGCGCTTGCGGTCGATAAGGTTTGCGATGAGCGGAACTTCGTGCAGTGATTCGTAGTAAGCTGACTCCGGTTTGATTCCTGCGTCAACCATTGTTTCAAAAGCAAGCTCGCAGCCGGCTTTTATCATTGCAATAAGCAGAATTCCCTTGTCAAAATATTCCTGTTCTGTAATTTCTTCTTTTGATTCAGAAGTTGACTCAAACGGAAGTTTTCCTGTTTCCTCGCGCCATGTAAGCAAGTCGTGGTCTTTGTTTGCCCAGTCCTTCATCATTGTGCTGGAGAAGTTTCCGGAAATAATATCGTCCATGTGCTTCTGGTAAAGTGGAGTCAAAAGTTTTTTAATCTGTTTAGAAAGTTCGTTCGCCTTGATTTTAGCAGGGTTAGAAAGACGATCCATCATGTTTGTGATTCCGCCCCATTTCAACGCTTCAGAAACTACGTTCCATCCGTGCATCAAAAGTTTTGTGGCATATTCAGGAGCAATTCCCTCGCTTACCATCTTGTCGTAGCAAACGATAGTTCCAGCCTGAAGCATACCGCACAAAATTGTCTGCTCGCCCATAAGGTCAGATTTTACTTCCGCAACGAAGCTGGATTCAAGAACACCAGCCTTGCTTCCGCCCATTCCTACAGCCAAAGCCTTTGCGTAAGCCCATCCTTTTCCTTCCGGATCATTGTTCGGGTGAACGGCGATAAGGTCAGGAACACCAAAACCGCGCTGGAATTCATGGTAAACCTCTGTTCCAGGACCTTTTGGCGCGCACATTATAACAGTAATATCATCGCGAATCTGCATTCCCTCTTCAATCATGTTAAATCCGTGGCTGTACCACAATGCAGAGCCGTGCTTCATTCTTTTCATAACTTCTGTGATTACAGGAGTGTGCTGCTTGTCCGGGGTAAGGTTTCCGACCAGGTCAGCAGTTGGAATCATCTCATCATAAGTGCCAACTTTAAATCCGTTTTCTGTGGCGTTTTTCCAAGACTGTCGTTTTTCTGTGATAGCAGATTCTCGCAGCGCGTAACTTACATCAAGACCAGAGTCTCGCAGGCAAAGTCCCTGGTTCAAACCCTGTGCGCCGCAACCGACGATTACAATTTTTTTGCCCTTAAGTGCCTTTACACCGTCTGCAAATTCCTCTTTTGCCATAGAACGGCAGTGTCCCAACTGAAGTCTGGCTTCTCGCCAAGGAATCGAATTAAAATAATTGTTACCCATTTTATACTCCTAAAAAATATTTGCTGATTTATTCTGGCGTTCCCGAAAATCTCGCAAGGCTCAATTTTCGGTCGCTATGTCCGGGGTTCGCTAAACGCTCATTGCTTCACTTCACTTTGTTCCGTTCCGCAACAAGCCTGCGGCTTGCCCCTACCAGCGCTAACGCTTTGGATGAGTCCATTCTAAAATTTTATTTGTGTTGCGTAAACTGAAATAATTTCAAGTTATTATTGCGTTTTGTGCAAGAATGATAAATGCAAATGCCCAGAAAATGGATGAACAGTTATCAGTTTAAAGGGGAGATTTAGTCTTTTAAGGTATCTTTTATTTTCGTGACTTCTTCTACAGAAAGCTGTTCGGCGGCGGCAATCTGTTCTATGGTAAGCAGATTCATTTTAAGGAGATTTTTTGTGGCCTCGATGGCTTTAAGTTTTGCCCCCTCTTTGAGCCCTTCGGCACGCCCCTCCTCCAGTCCATCTTCCTTTCCTTCGTTTTTCCATTCGCGGATCTGGTCTTTCCACAGCATATATTCTGCCCTCCATTTCTGGTGATTCTTGCATGAGTTGACTGCGGTCTGGATTTCCTTTGTGAGCGGATCAGTGGCGGCGTGCCTTTTTAGA
>CAVGBY010000133.1:0-5424 GCA_963627355.1 uncultured Prevotella sp.
CATATTTAGCAGGACGACCGCCCCAGCTGACTTTATTCAATTCAAGAGTCCAGCCCGCTTTGCTAGTTGAAAGAACACCTATTTTTTCAGTTATTTCAAAAGAAAAATCATCCGCCATAAAAATCTCCTAAATCCAAAAGATTGACTTTTAACATTTTATCATAAAATCTAAAATATTGCGTAGGAATTAAAGTTATTGTAAAATACATATATTAAAAAATGGAGGTTTATTTACTTTGAAAAAAATCATTGTACCAGTTTTGCTCGCAGCAGTTTTTTCATTCACATTTACATCCTGCGGCTCAACTCCAAAAACAGACGATACAACAACATCTACCATACAAGACAAGGTAAATGACGTTGAAAACAAAGTTGAAGATGCGGCGAATGCCGATAATTCTTCTGCCCTTGAAAAAACAGAGGCTGCGCGAAAAGCGGCTATTGAAGCCGGAGCGGACAAGATTGCCCAGGAGCAGTTCAGCGCGGCGGATGCCCTTTACGACTCGCTAAAAACCCAGTCTGAAACAGGTCTGGATATTTCCATCCCGCTTGGCGATGTTGAAAAAAGATACCTGGCGCTTACAGCATATGCAAATGCTCTGGAAAACAGAAAAAAAATCGAGGCAAACGACCTGATTTCTTATGATGAAAATTCCTACAACGAAGGCTGCGCTGCCCTTTCAGAATTTGAAAATTTGAACAGCTCAACAAACCTGCTTGGAACTTTGATGTTTGACAAGGCAAGTATGGCAAACGGAAAATTCATAAACGTTCTGAACAAAGCCTACAAGCAGCTTGCAAAAGAAGCCCGGGTTGACGCATTCAAGGCAAAAAAAGATGCAGATGCTGTAAAAGCCGGAGTCGCGGCAAAAGCTGAATACACAAAGGCGGCGGAAGAATTTAAGGCCGGCGACCAGAATTATGCGATGCAGAATGCGGAATCAGCATACACTCATTATTTAAAATCAACAGAGCAGTTTGCGGCAGTTGCAGAAAAAGTTGCGGAAAAACGCGCGGCAGCGCAGAAAGCAATTGACGAGGCAAAAGCAAAAGTAGAGGCCGCGGCAAATTACGCCACAAAAGCCGACCAGGAAAAACCTCTTGAAGGCGAAAATATTGAAGGAATCGAATCAGAGGATGCGGTTCTTCTGGAAGATGACACTTATGCTACTCCAGAATCACAGGAAGCCGCAATTCCAGAAGAAATCGAAGACTTTGAGGTTGAGGAATTTACAGGAAACGACTCTTCTTTGGAAGGTCTTGTAAAGGACGCGGCTGATTCCCTTAATAAAGCAGTAACACCAACATCGGAGGCAAAATAATGAAAAAACTCATTGCTGCCACAGCATTTTTAATTGCGGCTGCCACAATTTTTGCTGTTAGTTACAAAAACAATACTTACCAGAAACTTGCGGATGAATATTCAAAAAAAGCGAACGTCGCATTTGACGCAGGCCAGTACGATGATGCTGTTGAATATTCTAAAAAGGCCGCGGAAAATGCGGCTCTTTCCCAGGCTTATATAGACTCGATGATGGCCCGCTACAACGCGGAGCAGCAGCTGAAACTTGCGGAAAACAAAATCAAATGGGCAGAAGGAATCGGTTGCGACAAGACATTCCCGATGGCATATACAGCCGCAAAAGAGGCATATGGAAACGCTGAATCTTCATTCGGAAAAGAAGATTATGCGGCTTCTCAGGATTACGCAAAACAGGCGATTGCCGCTTTGGACGGTGTTTACGAGGTAACTCCTCTTCCGGAATATTACATTGTTCGTCCTTGGGCAGAAACAAAAGACTGCTTCTGGAACATTTCCGGCCGTCCTTATGTCTACAACAATCCGCTGCTCTGGGAAAACCTTTACCAGGAAAACAAGACTAAAATTCCGCAGCCTAACAACCCGAACCTTATCATGCCGGGAATGAAAATGAAAATTCCTAGCCTGACGGGCGAATACCGCGAAGGAACTTACTCACCTTCTAAAAAGTATGAAGCTTACGGAACAAAATAAAAAGTAAAAACAACCAAAAAAAAGGTTTCTGCAAAATGAAGAAAACTTCCGCAGAAACCTTTTTTGTTTCTAGAACAACTTCTTTAGCTCTTCCACAATTTCCTTGAATGTATCGCAGGCAGCCTGAACAGGTTCTGTGCTTTCCATATCAACGCCGGCAACACGCAGACTTTCAATCGGATAGCGGCTTCCCCCGGACTTTAAGAATTTAAAATAATCCTCACGTTCTTTTTCGCCGCCAGAAGTCACCCGCTTGGCCAAGGCCAATGCCGCTGAAATTCCTGTCGCATATTTATAGACATAAAAAGCGTTGTAAAAATGCGGAATCCTTAAGCCTTCCATGTCGCTGTTTTCTTCAAAGCGCATTTCAGGTCCAAAATACAACTCCAAAAGCTCCCGGTAAGTTTTTCGCAGAAGTTTCGCCGTAAGCGGAGTTCCATTCTCTACAAATTCATGAGCCTTAAGCTCAAATTCCGCAAACATTGTCTGCCGGTGCAAAGTAGCAAGAATATCGTCAGCACGCATCGCAAGAAGGTATTTTTTTTCATCCTGATTTTTCGCGTTTTTCAAAAGATATTCAAAAACCAGCTCCTCATTGAACGTTGAGGCAACCTCCGCCTCAAAAATCGTGTAGTCATAGGAAAGGAACGGATTATTGTGAACAGAATACCAGCTGTGCATTGAATGTCCGCCCTCGTGCGCCATTGTAAAAACATCACGGATGTCATTTTCATCATAATTCAGAAGAATGTACGGATTTCCGACATACGAGCCGCTAGAGAAAGCCCCGCTTCGTTTTCCGACATTTTCATAACGGTCAACCCAGCCATTTTTCAATCCGTCGCAAAGGCGGTCTGTGTATTCTTTTCCAAGCGGAGCAAGCGCATTCCGCACAATCTCAACAGACTCATCATAGCTGTGGTGCATTTTTACAGATTTTACCAAAGGAACATAGACATCGTAATGCCTAAGCTCATCCAGCCCCATAATTTTTTTACGCAAAGAATAATATCCGTGCAAGGCCGCAAGATTTTTATGGACGCAATCAATCAGATTATGGTAAACACTTAGCGGAACTTTATTTCCGTACAAAGCCCCCTGAAGAGATGAGTCATAACCCCGCGCGCGGACCCGAAAAACATCCTGATTAACGTTACCTGCGTACAGCGCGGCAATTACATTTTGAAAATCTTCAAATTTCCTGTAAAACTGCTTATACGTTGTTTCCCGGATTTTTCTATCCTGATTTTTCAGCAAAGTTGTAAAAGTTGTCTGGGTCAATGGCATTTCTTCGCCGTTAACATTCACCGTTCCGAACTGTTTGTTCAGATCGACATTCTCAAGGACGCTGAACGCATTGTACGCGGTTTCTGCCGGCTGAGCCTGAAGCGAAAGAATCCTCTCCTCTTTTTCGCTCAAAGTGTATTTATTAAAATGCAGAAGTTTTTCAACATAAATCTTGTAATCCTTGAATTCTGGCGCGGAAATCCAGGATTTTAAGGTTTCTTGTGGAATCGAAAGCAACTCAGGGTCCATAAAACTGATTTCTGACTGCATTTTTGTATATGCCATCATCGCACGGCCTTCGCGGTCAGCCGCCTCGCTGTCATCCTCGTCCGCCTCGTGCTGAAGACTTGCGTAGTGGTAAACCGTTTCCAGCTTAAGCTCGGCCTGCTCCAAAGCCTTTAATGCGGAAAGCAGCGTATCTGAATCCGAACCAAGTTTTCCCTTAAATTCAAGGACTTTTTCTGTAAGCGAAGGAAGCTCCTTTAAGGCCGATTCCCAATCATCATCTGATTTATAAATTGAAGACAAGTCCCATTTGTCTGACGCAGGGACTTCTGAACGTTTTGGAATTTTATTACTCATACAGAAATTATACTGAATCTTTAAATAATGTTGAACACAAAGGAAAAACAAAGGACTATGACACAACCAGACAACAAAAACTTATTTTAAAAGCCATTTCCAGACTGGAATAACTTGAATTTTTATACCATCAAAATTCAACACTTTCTCTTCTTCATAGGTAATGATTATGAACCGTCTTGCTTCTTTTACAGATTTTGCGGCCTCTGCAAGAGACTTTGTTTCCCTTTCGCTTGAACTATTCTCAACAGAATAAGCAACCTGTATAACATCACCTGTTTCTTCCACAAAAAAATCCGCATCAAAATTTTTGCCTTTAAGATAAAACAGACTATCCTTATATTTATTCCAAAGATTTACTGCAACAAGATTTTCCAGCAAACGCGGCTCTTCTTTGTTCAAAAAAAGATTAAGCAGACCGTTGTCATTAAAATAATACTTTGGAGTTGTTTCCTGCTCAACAAACTTTGAAAAGTAATTTTTGACTGCAAATATCAAAAACGACTGCCGGGCATAACCAATGTAATCTATGACAATATCTTTGCTTATGCTTACACCGATTGATTTCAGCGTGTTATGAAGTTTTGTGTAAGAAACCTCATCTTTTACAGATTCTGCAAGTTTTTTCATCAGAAGGCGCAAGCCATTCGTATTTCTGATTCCGTTTCTTGCGGCTATATCACCCAGCAGTATTTTATGGTAAATGCTTGAAACACATTCCCGCTTATTTTTGTATTCAATATTTTCAGGGAAACCTCCAAAATAGAAATACTCTTCAAATTCCCTGATAATTTTTCCGCTGCCTTTTGTGCCCAATACAGATTTATCCGAATAATCAACTTTTTTTGCCGTCAAATATTCGCGGAAATTATATGGAGTTACATATTTTGTAAGATACCGACCACCCAGCCGCTTTTCAATTTCCGCAGAAATCATTTTCGCATTGCTTCCTGTTATAAAAGTATGCTCTTTGGAGTCTGCCATACGGCGGACAAATTTTTCCCATCCTTCAATATTCTGAATTTCATCAAGAAAGAACCATCCTTTTTTCTCGCTCATCTCAGACTGAACTGCAAGAATATCATTAAAATCATTCAGAGAAAATTCAGAAAGACGCTCATCCTCAAAATTGATATATATTATCTGCTTCCAATCAGTGCCTTGTGCTATCAAATCCTGTACAATTTTATACAGCAAAGTTGATTTTCCGGCACGGCGTAGCCCTATAACAACGTAGTTTGCGTTAATATCAAAATCATATTCGCGGTGAATAATATTAAAACTGCGGATTATCTCATGCTGATCGTAAATAACTGCTTTTAATAAATCATGGTTCATCGCAAACTCCGTGTCGAATATATTCGACAAAAAACATTATATTATATCGAGTTTATTCGACAAAAAAACAAAAGTCAACAAAGTGATTTACCATTCGGGCTAATATTATTGAATCTATCTCTTAGTTCCGCTTTTTTCTAAAATAAGCTTATCAATATCAGCAAAGGCATTGTGCAAATCTTCTGTGTGGTAAATTTCGTACA
>CAVGBY010000134.1:0-5330 GCA_963627355.1 uncultured Prevotella sp.
GCGATATTTTGCGTAGCAAAATTCGGTAAGTAGCTTGCTGCGGCGAATATTTTGGCTAGCAAATTCGGTTTTTAAGTGTTATATTTTTAGAAGATTTTTTTCAAGATTCTTTTTTAGTTTTACAAAAAGTGTTTCAATCGCCAATGGTTGACTTTGAAGATGCCGTGCAATCATTCTGTGCTGAAAAATCCAAAGCAAAAGTTATTGTTACAAGAAATGTAAAAGACTATAAGTTTTCAACAATAAAGGCTATGACACCCGAAGAATTTTTGCAAAATTTCTAAAAGAAAACTGCTGCGGACGCGCTGGATTTTCGCATTTTCAGAGGAATCTTAGCCCCGATTGCCACGGAAAGACCGCAATGGAGCGGACGCGGAATGAGGACTTGCAGTAAAAGCGGGTCGCGCGCAAAAGCGGCGTGCTCCAAATTGATGACAAAAACCAAAAATACCGCTAAACTTTTGCTGTAGGACGTGCAGGTTGCGTACAAGATGCTTGAGGTAGCCTCGGAAAAATCCTTACTAATTGTTTAAGCGAGGTTATATGAAAAATTATTTTAGCGGCAATGCACTTTTTACAGATTTTTATGAGCTTACGATGGCTCAGGGCTACTGGAAAGAGGGGATGAACCAGGAAGTTGTGTTCGATATGTTTTTCCGGAGAAACCCTTTTAACGGCGGATTTTCTGTTCTTGCCGGAAACGAGCCGCTTTTAGACGCAATCACGGAATTTAGTTTTAATGATGATGACATTGAATATCTTAGAAGCCAGAAGATTTTTGAGGACGGATTTCTTGAATATCTGAAAACATGGAAATTTACCGGCGACCTTTACACGATGGATGAAGGAACTGTGATTTTTCCACAGGAGCCGCTGGTCAGGATTCATGCGAATCTTATTGAAGCCCAGATTCTTGAAGGGCTGATTTTGAATCTTGTGAATTTTCAGAGTCTGATCGCGACAAAAACCGCGCGTGTTTACCTTGCCTCAAAAGGCGCTCCGATTATGGAATTTGGCCTAAGGCGCGCGCAGGGACCGGACGGCGCGATGGGGGCAACAAGAGCGGCGTTCATTGGCGGAGCGGCAGGCACAAGCAACACTTTGGCGGCAAAACTTTACGGAATTCCCGCGATGGGAACTATGGCCCACTCGTGGATTATGAGCCATTCTTCTGAGCTGGAGGCGTTCCGCGAATATGCAAAGATTTACCCCACAAACGCTGTTTTTCTTATCGACACTTACGACACTTTAAAATCTGGAATAAAAAATGCGATAATCGCAGGCGGTGAACTTGTTGAAAAAGGCTATAATTTTGGCGTGCGGCTTGATTCCGGCGATATTTCTTATCTTACACGGGAAGTAAGAAAAGAGCTTGACCGGGCTGGATTCCCGCAGGCGAAAATTTCTGTTTCAAATGAGCTTACAGAAGAAATAATCTCCACTTTGGTCGCGAACGGCGCGCCAATAAACAGCTGGGGCGTTGGAACACACATGGTTACCGGCGGAAACGAGTCTTCTTTTACCGGAGTATACAAACTTGCCGCAAGACACGACAAATCGACTGATAAAATGATTCCTGCGATGAAATTCAGCGACAACCCGGCAAAAACAACAAATCCTGGAATCAAGAATGTCTTTAGACTTTACGATGAGAACGGAATGGCTCTTGCGGATATTCTTGCGCTTGAGCCGGAAAAAATTGAAGAAGGAAAAGAATACCGTTTTTATCATCCGATGGTTGACTACAGACAGTTTTCCTGCAAGGCCGCAAAAGTTGAGCCGCTTCTTAAACTAAAACTAAAAGATGGAAAACGGATTCAGCCTAAAATTTCTGACTGCGAACAGTTACGGATTGCGCGCGAAAATATGCAGAAACAGCTTGCAAGCCTTGACGAGAGTTACAAGAGAATTTTAAATCCTCATATCTACAAAGTTTCTTTGACAGAAGATTTAAAGAACCTGAAGGCTGACTTTATCGAAAGGAATATTAAATAGCCCGAAATAGCTATTTGCAAAGGTATGAGCCGCTTACAGCAATAACGTTTTTCTGGTTCTTGTATTCTGCGCAGTTCTGGCCGCTGATTCCGCCGGAAACTATAAAGCGGACTTCCGGGTACGGTCCTGCCAATGCGGCAAGATATTTTATTCCGCCAAGAATTTCAACAGGAAAAATCTTAAAGACAGAAAGTCCAAAAGACAAGGCCTGCTCAATCTCGCCGGGAACTGCAATTCCCGGATAAACAGGAATATTGTGCCTTACGCAGTATTTTACTGTCTTGCAGTTAAATCCTGCGCTCAGCAGGAACTGGGCTCCGGCTTTTACCGCCCGTTTTGCCAATTTTGCAGAAGTTATTGTTGCGCCGCCGATTAAAATTTCAGGAACTTGCTCCCTTACCGCGCGTATACATTCGTCTGAGCCTTCTAGATTTTCAAGGTCGCGGTAGGCGATTTCCATAGCCTTTACGCCTTTTTCAAGAAGTTTTTTTGCAATCACAACCGCCTCGGCAGGCAATGTTGTCTGAACAACCGCAATTTCTCCTGCGCCGGCAATCAGTTTATCCATCAAAAACTGTTTTTTCATCGTTGAATCCTTCCTGTTCCGTTACCATTCATCAAGGTTTCTATCTCTTCTTTTGTGGCAAGATTAAAATCCCCGGAAATTGAATGTTTCAGGCAGCTTGCCGCCGTCGCAAAATCCAGCGCCTTTGCCTCGCCAGAAGAATCATCTGAAAATTCAGAAAGACCATAAATAAGTCCGGCCGCAAAACTGTCGCCTGCACCAACCCGTTCAACAATATTTTCAATATCGTACTGCGCGCTCTCGTAAAAACCAGATTTTCCGCTTAGAACTGCCGACCAGCCGTTTCTGTCTGCGCTGTAACTGTGCCGCAATGTAACCGCGACAATCTTTATATTTGGAAATTCCTTTTTTACATCATCGCAAAGATGACGGTAGGATTCTGCCGGTGTTGTAAAATTTTTTAGCGGAAGTCCAAGGCAATTCTGAATATCCTCCTCGTTTGCAATCAGGACATCTGCCTTTTGGGCTAAAATCCGCATTACATCGCCGGCTTTTTTTCCGTACTTCCAAAGTTTTTTTCGATAATTCAAGTCAAGAGAAACCGTGAGGCCCATTTTTTTTGCGTAGGAAACAGCCGCCAGAACTGAATTCATTGCCGGCTCAGAGACTGCTGGTGAAACTCCGGAAACGTGAAACCATTCTGAATCTGAAAAATATTCTTCCCAGTTGTATTCATCTGGCTCTGAAAGCGAAAAACAGCTTCCTGCACGGTCATAGATAACTTGGCTTGGCCGCTGGCACGCACCATCCTCCAGAAAATAAATTCCTAGCCTTCCTTCTTTTTCAGGGCCGCAAACTTGAACGCCATAATAATTCAACGCGCTTTTTGCGCCTTTACCAATCGCATTTTTTGGCAACGCAGTAATAAATTTTGTGGATTTTCCTAGAACCGCAAGACTGACCGCGACATTCGCCTCGCTTCCGCCAAAAACGGCCTCGAAATTCGCGTTCTGAAAAAACCTTTCCTTGCCAAAAGGTTTTAGTCTAAGCATTATTTCGCCAAAAAGCGCAATTTTTTTATTCGATTTGACCATATTTTTAATTTTCCCTGCAGAAGCCCGAATTAAATTCCAAGTTTTGCGTTGATTTTTTCACGGTGTTCAGGATATTCAAAATAATAATATCCATTTTCGTTCAATAAACGGTAGAATTTTACAGTCCGCGAGCCTGGCAAAAGATTTTCCGCCTCTGAAAGAAGTTCCGCCGCCTTTTCTTTATTTCCGTCCTCAAAATAACTTTGAGAAAGAAACAGTTTTGCATAATAAAGTTCCGCCTTTGATTCCGCGGCTTTTTCCGCAGCCAAAAAAGCCTTCATCGCCTTGCCTTTTCCGCCGCCACTTATGACCGGTGCATGAAAATACCATTGGGCAATATTTATAAGGCAAAAAACAAAATCCGGATCGTTTTCCAGCGCCTTATCATAATATTTTTTTATTGTAAGCCCTTCGTTCATCGCTGTTGAAAGCGGCAGATACTGAAGGCTGCTGCTTAAAATATCTCCGGCTGTAACGTAAAGCCACTTGTTATGCTCTTGAGTTTTATGCGATTTAAAATAAGCGCGGATTTTTTTGTATTGAGCGGTCAAAAACGGCTCCAATTCCTTGTTTTTTGGATTGATTTCGTAAAGCGCGTTGTATTTTTCCCAAGTCAGAATATTATTCGCCGAAAGAAGAATTTCCTCGCTCAAATTCGGGGCAACTTCAGGACTATTTATATAGGAACTAAATTCATCGCAGGAAGAGGCAACTTTTTCAAAATCATCGAGCAAGGCAAGCCGCCACCTAAAATCCGTAATCTCCGCCATGACCTTCGCTTCAAAATCCGTCAACCCTGAACTAGCAAAACAAAACACGCCGCCCAACAAAAGACATAAACCCAAAACAATTTTTTTCATTGAATAATTATACCGCAGTTTAAAATGGTTGACTATAGATTTTTTGCTGGAAATATTTGACGTCCCAAACAGCTAGCGTACATTCGGCAAGTCAGATACAGACGGATTGAGTTTTAATCCATTAAGTCAGGTCAATGTTTTTAATCATCGGCAAGTTCTGATGAAAAATGCTCCATTTCAATTTCAGTTTCGTTTTAATCCCTTAAGTCAGGTCAATGTTTTTAATGGGAGAGGAATGGAGGAAAATATGAAAACAATTTACGTTGGTTTTAATCCCTTAAGTCAGGTCAATGTTTTTAATTGAAATCAACGAGTTAAAGAACAGTGATATTCAGATAGTTTTAATCCCTTAAGTCAGGTCAATGTTTTTAATAAAAAGCAGTATTTGGAAGAAGAGGGCTATTTAAGTGAGAGTTTTAATCCCTTAAGTCAGGTCAATGTTTTTAATCCTTAACTATTTACAACGGTTATCTCAAGAAATTGAGATGTGTTTTAATCCCTTAAGTCAGGTCAATGTTTTTAATAAGATGCGTTCAAAAGATTAACGGAGGCTTACAAATGAATGGTTTTAATCCCTTAAGTCAGGTCAATGTTTTTAATCCTCGGAGAAACAGCCGAGGTTTTAACAGGAAGAGTCTATAAGTTTTAATCCCTTAAGTCAGGTCAATGTTTTTAATCAAGCGTCAAGTGTCCCCTCTGTAAGGGAGATTCAGGTCGTTTTAATCCCTTAAGTCAGGTCAATGTTTTTAATGGAGAAGACGCGCATATGGGAATGGGTGACAATCGCCATTCGTTTTAATCCCTTAAGTCAGGTCAATGTTTTTAATATAGAATTATTAGAGGAGGGTTTTAGGG
>CAVGBY010000135.1:0-5316 GCA_963627355.1 uncultured Prevotella sp.
GGCACGTACAGTTCAGCAAGATTTATTACACCTGTAGAATTGTTTGATATTTCACAGGTAAAAGAATGGAACGTCACCTTTACTCCTGTAACTCCCGCAAAGGCTGAAAAAGTTACCGCCACGCTGACACCTGAAAACGGTTCTGTAACGGCAACTCTTGGCGTTGGAAAATATAACTTTTATATGGAAGGAAGTTATACAATTTCCAGCGATAACGGTGACACCACTGTAAACCTTAGCGGTTCAAAAGAAGGTATAATAATAACCGAAGAAAAAACGACAGAATTTTCCGTTGTGGTCGGACTAAAAAAGACTGCCGGCGGAACAGGAAATCTTTCGGTAACTTTTACATTTGATGATTCTGATGATAACGGAAGCAGCTGGTATACCACATACGGAACACAAACTTCTGACCAGAAGACAGTCTATTCAGAAGGCATAAAGGTTGTTCTTACATCTAACTCAGATAAAAATACCGAATATTCTACAGAAAATGGCTATTTGACAATTGATACAAGCAATGCTGAAGACGGAAAATCGCTTACTGTTTCAAATCCTAGTGACAAGCCGATTCCTTCCGGTTTTTATAATCTGAGTTTTTTTGCGGATTATCCAAGTAAGGCTGCTGATGGAACAACAGCTGTTTCTGTATGGCAAAAAATCACACTTAATTCTGATGATTTGGTAGAGATTGCCGACGGGCAGGATACAACAGGTACGTTTACGGACCTCCTTTTTCCTACTGATGCTACACAATACACTTATTACGCCTCTGACACTGGAAAAGAGGATGCGAACGGTCTGACCCAGACAAATCCTGGTACACTTTATTCAGTCCTAAAAAATATCTATGCGAACAAGAACATAACATCTGCGGACATAAACTACACATATTCTGATACAATAAAACTGGATGTTTCAAAGATTGGTTCAGGAAAGTCAATATCTGTTTCATGTACAACAGCAGATGGCACAAGTGGCGATACACCGAACTTTGATTTGAATCCGGACCCTTCTGTTTCTTATACAATGTATTCAGGTACACTAAACTTCTTTACAACAGACGATGGTAAAAAGAGTGTTTCTGTTGCTTCTGGAAGTGACGGAACAGTTATTTTGTCTGATGGTGTCTATATGGATTTGACTTCCTTGGATGCTTCGAGCCAGATGTCTATCAGCATGGATGTGGATGAGCCTAGTTATTATGAGGAAAATCCTGTTGCTGTGTATAAAACTCCGTCTGATGGTAATGCTAATATTTCATTTAATTTTACAAAAACGTCTGATTTTTCTGCATATACTTCTGCTTCTGCTTCTACTAAGTTTATCTGTGGTACAAAAACAGAAGCAGACTCAGAATCCGGTCTTGCAAAAGTCTATGCACAAGAGCCTTCTGTATATGTAAACTGCTATGGAAATACTAGTTTGGTAACAAACTATGTAATCGGAAACGGCGGTGATAAATATTTTTGTACAGATGACCGTTCTATAGCCTCCTGGTGTGATGACAAGAACGGCGGCTTTTACGTATTTGAGGCAGAAGCAAAAAATACTGGTTCTTATTGCCTTGGAGATTCTCCAGCCTATAATCTTGTGCATTACAAAAAAATACAAAAAGGCGCGGCTTTTATATTAGATAAAAAAACAGTGGGTGCTTCTGTAACAGCTAAAGTGCCTGTAAGTGTGTGTACGGATGGCTCAAATATTTATTTTGTTGAGTCTGCCTTGGATATTTCCTCTTACAGTGGAAAATCTTTGGAGCTTGGTGCATGGGGAGCATGGGCTCACAATGGCTGCACGGTAAAATATTTTTCTATAGAAAGTCCTTCTACAGTAAACGAAATGGATTTTTCTGGCGTATTTACAGGCGGTAAGGTTACGGCGGTTTATCATTACAACGATGTGCTTTATGTGGCAGGCTATAGCAGAAAATCTTTGGGTACTGTAACTGGCACAGATGACACTTCTGAAAAAACAGAATTCTTTGATTCTACATTCAGTGTCTATAAGCTTGCGAACGCAACAGATGTTTCTGGCGCAGCACTTGTAAAAGATGTGTTCAGTAACTCAAAGGAAGACCAAAGCCGAATTGCGAAAATTCTGAACAGCAGCAGCACTGATTCTAGCGATGAATGGACTGCTGGTGATACTAGGGTTAGCTCTTATAATGCAATTACGGATATGGCTATAATGAACGGCAAGTTGTACGTTCTGGAAAATTCTTACTATTACGCAAGTCCATATTACTATGGTTCAAAAGGTTCTTTAAGGCAAGTTTCGCTTGAAAGCGGCAGTGTTAGTCTGATTGATAAATGTGATTCTGATTCTACGGATACAGAGTCATTTAAAGTTCCGAACAAGATTCTTGCGGTTCTTCCTAAAAAATTAAAGCTGGTTATAGCCGACAGTGGAGGGGATAAAGCAGGTACTTGTTATACCGTTGATTTGTCAGACGCGGATAAAATTAGTGTTTCAGGAGCTGCGCCAGATAATGTCAGCGGACACAATTTTGACAACTATTCAACAGGTTCGGACTTCTTTAATTCAACCGCATTTACCGAAAACTCTTATTATACACGCAAGGCTGATTTTGAAAATTTTGATGAATAGTCAGAAATAATAAAACTCGAAATTAGGGTTAATAAATCTGTTTATGTTGGTTTCTGTCTGTATTCCGGTTTTTAATGGTGAAAAGTTTTTGCGCCGCTGTCTGGACAGTGTGGCGGCTCAGACTTTCCGCGACTTTGAGGTTATTGTGGTTGACGACTGTTCTAGCGGCCGCGACCAGAACGGTTTTGACTGCAAAAAGCTCTGCAAGGTTTTTACAAGACAGACAAAAATAAAAGTAAACTATGTCCGCCATGGCAAGAATCTTGGCTGCATAGAAGCCCGCCGCACGGCAATTTACGAGGCGCGTGGGAAATACATCTTTTGCCTTGACTGCGATGATGCCATAAAGCCTGAAACGCTTGAACTTTTGTGCGGTAAAGCGTCGGAAGGTGATTTTGACATTGTTCAGTGTGGAACAGAAGTCTTTTTTGTGAATCCGGAGTCGGAGCAGACAAGAAATTCCGTGGAGGAGCAGGGCAATTTTGAACATGTGCAGAAAAAGACAAATCTTCTTGTTGAACAGCCGATTTTTGGTTCTGGAATTTTTAATGCGGCAATAGTTGACCGTTCAATAAATCTTTTTGTGTGGGGCAAACTGATTAAAAAAGAGGTTTTTGTCCGTGCCTACGAAAAAATCCCCAACGTGTTCTGCGTTTTTGGCGAGGACTATCTTATCTCGTTCTTTGTGACTTATTTTGCAAAAAGTTATGTGGGCATAAAAGAAAAGCTGTGCCTTTATTCTGTTGACACAGGAATTTCTTCTAGCCTGAGCATTGAAACGCTTGAGCGCTGGGAAAAAATCTGTTCGGTTTCTTCTGTATTTTCTGTTATTTTTGACGAGGCAAACTCCGGCGGGCTTGTGCTGACCCAGGAGCAGCTTAAGGCTGTTCACCGCCAGTGCAATGGTTATGTCCTAAGCTGTTTTAGATATTTAAAATATTTTGTTTCTGATGCTATAAAAAAACAAGCCTTTTCCCTTATGTGCGAATACTGGGGAAAAGACTATGTTGAAAAGGTTATCAATGCAAGCGGAGAATCTTTGTAAAACTATTCTGCTGTAACTGTAAAGTTTTCTGCGGCCGCTGTTACTTCTGTTGAACCTTCCGCGCTGATTTCTACACTAAGCTGGTTCTGGCCCACAATTAGAGTCTGTACCTTAGTTATATCAAGTGTAAGGTAGCCTGTCGCGCTGTTAAAGCTTGCAATAGTTCCATCTATTTCAAGAGTGTTGTCATTCAGTTTCCAGGTGTATGTAACCCAATCCGGGAGCAGGCATCTAGAATTGCTTCCGCTTTCCAGATGCGAGACCTTAAAATATGCGGTTGTAGCCGTTTTTAATGAAAGCTCAGTGATTGTGTCTTCGCTGGTTGTGTCTGCCATCAGTTCTAGCAGTACACTCTGTGGAAGTTGTTTTACTTCTATTAAGCCGCTTGATTCAACTTTTTCCATCTTAAGCGTGCAGGTGTTGTCGTTCTTTGCAACAGTTACTTCTGAGCCGCCTCTGTAGACAACTGTTCCGTCTGATTTTGCCTCTGCCGTGATTGTAAAAGTTCCGCCGACTGCAAGGTATTTTATCTCGTAACCGGCAATAAGTTCATCTGCGGTCGGCGTGTAGTCTTTTGTTGTGTTTCCGTCTGTTACGGCAAGCGATATGTCACAGCCCGAAATTCCTTCTGCCTCGGTTTTTACGGTTACTGATGAAAGAATCTTTTTCATCGTGATGTCTATCGTGTTTTCGCCCCTGACCGTTGTGATTTTTTCTGAAGTTCCGCTGTAGGTTGTATTTCCGTCTTCTGATATTGCCGCGGTTACAGCCAAAGAAATTCCTACAGGAACATCTACTCTGTGCGAAACTTCCGGCAGGATATTAACCCATGGAATAGTGAATTCCGCATTGTAGTTCCCGGTTCCTTCTACAGTTATCCGCAGGGAAGTTCCCGGCAGGGAACTAGAACTTTGTGTGCCCGCCGCTTCCTGCTCGTTTCCGTAAACGCTTCTAAAAATTGTGTCTACAGGAATTTTTATAGAAGTGGTTTCTGGTTCCTGTGAACATGATGTAAATATTCCCGGTAAAGCAAAAAAGCCAAATGCAAGGACTGCCAAAAATAAGTTTTTTTTCATCTCGTGCTCCGTTTTGTCTAGGTTTATTTGCCGCAAAAAAAAATTGTAAAAAACTTCATCGTATTATAGACTATTACAGTTAAAAAGAAAAGTTAATATTTAAAAAGAAATTGACATATAGTGGTTTTCTATTATACTGAAAAATGATTAGTAAAATATTTGCTTTCTAAAAAATGTTGAATGGAGAGTCCGAATGAATAAGAAACTGTTCTTTATTTTGATTTGTGCCTTTTGTGGATTCTATTGTTTTTCGCAGAACTCGGAAAAAGTTACCGAAGTGCTGGACTGCGAGCAGATTACAAAAGGTCAGGCCGCTTATTTTGTAGGTGTCTACAAAGGTCTTTCTGATGAGGCTGCTTCTGAGACAGATGCTTTTTCCACTTTGTGGGAAATGAGGCTTTTTTCCGGAAATGAAGATCCCGATGAGAAAATTTCCCTTGCGGAAACCTGCGCCTTGATTGCCCGCTCGGCAAATATGAAGGGTGGATTTTTTTATTCAATTTCGCGTTCCGGACGTTACGCCTTGAGGGCATTTAAGACGCTTGGGATTTTGCCTCAGTATGCGGACTCTGCCCAGAAAGTTTC
>CAVGBY010000136.1:0-5288 GCA_963627355.1 uncultured Prevotella sp.
AAGTGACGATTAAAAAGATTCTTTTGTGCGCGATTTTTGTGTTTTTGAGCAGTTTTTCAATTTATGCAAAAAAAAATGCGCAGGTTGTGGTTTACCAGACGGAATTCAAACTGAACAATGTAAATAAGAGGCTTGGCTATCAGTTATTGGACGATGGAAAAGTTGTTTTTGTCTTTGATTCTTCAAGATTCGGTATAAAAACTCCAAAAAGGGTGTTCCTTGAAGGTTCTTTCAATGGCTGGGCAAAAAAGAACAGCGGCTGGGAGCTTGAAAAATACAGATATTCAAGTTGGACTTATGAATGTAACCTTGAGGATGTTATGGTTCCTGGGAATTCAGGATTTCCGGAATTTAAATTTTATGTAATAGCAGAGGTTGAGTACGAGGTTCGTATTGTTGAGGCGACAAGTATCCGCAAGAAAGATGAGGTGATGGAGCCGGCAATGCCAAATCCGTTTCCGGGTTTTTCAATGGCAACGAACAGCCTGATTCTTTTGCCTACAGACAATCCTGCTGTTGTTGTTGAAAATACAAAAACTGCGGAAAAATTAAAGAAATTAAAGAAGTTCAATCTTGAAAATCCGCAGGATGTTGCGACAATCTCAAATTTCAGGCTTGTTCCAGGAACTACGAAACTTTTCCGGGGCTATCATCCGTATAAAATTTCCCGCCCGAATTATGACACAGAAGAAAAACGGATTGCTTTGGTGAACAAGCAGTTAAAAGATAATGGCGTAAAATCAATAATCACTCTTTCCGGTGATGAGTCGATTGATATAAAGAAAGAACAGATTTCGGTTTACGTAAGTGATATTCGTCAGGCAGGAAATCAGTTTTTTATAAAGACCAGCTATAACACAGTTTATTACGCTTCGAATTCTCGTGAATTTGGAAATATGATGGCGGATGTTATCCGTTTTATTGGCTCGCATCCTGGACCATATTATGTTCATTGCCGACTTGGAACAGACCGGACCGGTGTTGTCAGCGCAAATCTTGCGGCTTTGTGCGGAGCTTCATGGGAAGAAATTGCCGCGGATTACCAAAAGACAAACGAGATGGGAATAAAAGAATTCCGCGATTACAGACTTCTTCAGTATTCATTTGAAAAAATGCTTGGAAAAAAGATTTCAGAGATTGAAGACCTTCAGAAAGAAGTTGCTGGTTATTATTTGCGCGAAAAATTTATTACCCAGTCGGAACTTGATTCTTTGCTGGGCAATCTGAAATAAGAGGAAAAATAAAAACCGGCCAAAAAAGCCGGTTTTTTACAATAAAATTTACTTTGTTTTTTTTGTAACAACAACAGAGTTGTCGGCGTTTGAGTAAGGAGCTGGAATATATTTGTCAGCTTTCCAGTCGTTTTCCCACTTATATCCGTCGAGCAAATAACGGAACTGATATTCTTTATCAACATCCAAAGTCAGTTTTACAGAAAAAGAGCCGTCTTTACCTTTCTTCATAGGTGTATCTGTACTGCTCCAACTGTTAAAATCTCCTGCGATATTGACTGTCTTTGCACCCTGTGCTGCTTCTGAAGAAACTGTAAATGTAACATTACATTTGCCATCTTTTGAAAAAGTTTTCTTAAGTGACATTCTTACTCCTCCTAGGAACATTTATAACTCTTCTAAGTATACTTTATTTTGTAAAATGACACAATCAAAAATGAAAAATTTATTGCAGGAGCGGGCTGTAATGTCAAGGGATTGGGTGTTGCTCAACCGATATTCAATGGATTTTGGTTTTTTATAGATAATTTTTTTCATTTGTATTAAGATGTACTGCGTATAGAAATAATATTTTGATTTGAAGGAAAATATTGGTATGTTTAAAATTCTTGAAAAACGCAAGCTGTCGGAAGCTTCCGCAACTTGGTATATGAAGGTTGAGGCTCCAGAGATTGCCAGAAACCGAAAAGCCGGTCAGTTTATTATTTTGCAGGTTGACGCAGAATTCGGCGAAAGAATTCCACTTACAATTGCTGATGCAAATGCTGAAGAAGGCTGGATTGCGCTTGCGTTTCAGGCTGTTGGAGCAACAACTTATAAACTTTCTTTAAAGAATGTTGGCGATGAATTGGCCGCCCTGCTAGGTCCTCTTGGAAATCCTTCTGTAATTGAAAAAAAAGACGGTCCTGTTGTTGTTGTCGGCGGTGGTTTTGGAGTTGCTCCATGTTACCCGATTGTTCAGGCGCACAAAGCTGTTGGAAATAAAGTAATCGTTGTAATTGCTGCCCGCACAAAAGATTTGTTGATTTATGTTGATGAAATGAAGGCTATTGCGGATGAAGTTATAATCATGACAGATGACGGTTCTGCAGGCCGACAGGGTGTTTCTACTGTTCCTTTAAAAGAAATGTGTGAATCTCAGACTCCGCCGGCAGAAGTTATTGCGATTGGACCTCCTATTATGATGAAATTCTGCGCGCTTACAACTAAGCCTTACAATGTTCCGACAACAGTTTCTTTGAATACAATTATGATTGACGGAACTGGAATGTGCGGCGGATGCCGTGTTTCTATCGGTGGTGAAACAAAATTTGTTTGCGTTGACGGTCCGGAATTTGATGCGCATCAGGTTGACTGGGATAATATGATGATGCGTATGAAGTCTTTTAAGGAGCGGGAAACAGAGGATTTCCACAAATGCAAACTTGAGGCTCAGGCGGACGCTTTGGCAAAATAATATTCTGGAGAATTATATGTCACATAAAACTATAGAAGAACTGAACAAGATTGCCGAAGACGAATTGGCAAAAATTCAAGGAAAAGAGCTTACAAATAAGGACAGAATGGCAATCCCTCAGCAGGAAATGCCTAGCCGTGAACCAAAGGCTCGTGCCCGACAAATGGCAGAGGTTGCGCTCGGTTACACGGAAGCGCAGGCAGTTGTTGAGGCGAACCGATGTCTTCAGTGTAAAAATATGCCTTGTATAAACGGATGTCCGGTCGGTGTAAAAATCCCGCAGTTTATTGCAAAAATTGCGCAGAAAGATTTTAAGGGTGCGGTTGATACAATCAAGGAAACTTCGCTTCTTCCTGCAATCTGCGGTCGTGTTTGTCCGCAGGAAAAACAGTGCCAGGGACAGTGTACAGTTGGAAAAGTGTATAAATCTGCTGAAAAAGCCGTTTCTATCGGACGTCTTGAACGCTTTGTTGCCGACTGGGAACGTGAAAACAATAAAGTTACAATGCCGCAGATTGCCGCAAAATCAGGAAAGAAAGTTGCGGTTATCGGTGCGGGACCTGCAGGTCTTACAGTGGCCGCTGATTGTGCCAGAGCAGGACACGATGTTACAGTTTTTGAGGCGTTCCACAAGGCTGGCGGTGTTATGATGTATGGAATTCCTGAATTCCGACTTCCGAAAGCGATTGTCCAGAACGAAATTGATAACCTTAAAAAAATGGGTGTTAAGTTTGAGTTGAATTTCCTTGTAGGCAGAACAGATACATTGGATCAGCTCTTGGATGAAAAAGGTTTTGACGCCGCGTTTGTTGGAACTGGTGCGGGGCTTCCGAAATTCATGAGAATTCCTGGTGAAAATTTAATCGGTGTTTTCAGTGCAAACGAATATCTTACCCGTGCAAACCTGATGAAAGGTTACGATAAAGAACACGCGGCAACCCCTATTTACGAGGCAAAGCACGTTGTAGTCTGCGGTGCAGGTAACGTTGCGATGGATGCGGCCAGAATGGCGTTCAGACTTGGTGCGGAAGAAGTTGATATTGTTTACCGCCGTACACGAAATGAAATGCCTGCGCGTCTTGAAGAGATTGCCCACGCCGAAGAAGAGGGCGTAAACTTTAGATTCCTTGAAAATCCTGTTGAAGTTTTGGGAAATGAGGATGGCAGAGTTTGCGGCGTAAAAGTTTTGTCTTATGAGCTTGGTGAACCAGATGCGTCTGGCAGAAGAAGTCCGGTTGCAATTCCGGGAAGTGAACACGAAATTTCCTGTGATGCAATGATTGTTGCCCTTGGAAACGGTTCGAATCCGCTGCTTGTAAAAACAACTCCAGGATTGAATCAGGATGCAAAAGGACACATTGCTGTTGATGAAAAACAGGCAACCAGCAAGGCAAAAGTCTGGGCCGGAGGAGACATCGTCCTTGGCGCGGCAACCGTAATCCTTGCGATGGGCGAAGGACGCAGAGCCGCTGCCGGAATAAACGAATATCTTGCAAAATAGCGTATCTTTGCTTAAATAAAATACCCTCTACGAATCTTCGCGGAGGGTATTTTTATTGTTGTTTTGTCAGTAATTGTGCGCGTTGTAAAAAATCTTCCGGCAAAAGAACAGGAATCTTTGCTTTTGAAAAATCCTGAACATTTCTAGTGATGATAAAATCACAGTATTCTTCTTTTGCGCATTCGTCTTGCAGACAATCTTCAAAGTCGTGAAAATCTTTGTTTTCTAAAGCATGAAGAATTTTTTTTAGGTCCAGATTTGAAATAGTGCAAAGCGTGCAGACTGCACGGAGTATATGGCGGCGTTCTTCTTCTGTGTGTGTTTTTCGCAAGATGTACCATAAATTTGGAATTGAATGAGCTGCTACAATGCCATCTATTTTCTGTTCATAAACTAAATTTAGGATTTTAGTGGAGGGGTCAATAAAATTTCCCCTTTTTTGAAAAATGTCTAGAAAAATATTTGTGTCTATCAGAATTTTTAATTTTTGATTAAAAACTTCCATATTTTTCCTCCAGGGCTTCGTTGCGGGCTTTCTTATAGTCAAAATTTTCCGGCAGGCTGCCTTTAAAATTCATCAATGTTTCCCATGCCTTTTTGCGTTTTTCGTCATTTTGGCTTTTTTCTATGTAAACACGAACTTTTTGACCTTTTTTTAAGCCGATTTTTTTTACTTTATCCAAAGATTCTATTATTTTTATTGAAATTCCGTCGAATAGACCTTCCAGAAATTCGGGATTGTTTGCGATGTAAGGTATTTCTGGTTCGCATACGCGATTTTCATAAATTCCGTTATTTATTTTATATTGGACTGCATTGGTTTCCTGTGGAATAGCCGGAATTTTTCCAGTTTTTATGAAATCAGCATTTACATTGTAAATTTTCGCTATTTTTTGAATTGTCTGCTCATTCGGAAGGACGGAACCGTTTTCATATTTTGAATACGATTGCCTTGAAATGCCGATTTTTTTTGCAATTTCATCCTGCGAGAAATCATTTAGTTGTCTAAGGTATTTCAAGATTTTTTTCATAGTTTCATTATAAAATTTATTTGCTTTTTGTCAATTTTGTTGTTTACATATTGTAAACCAGTTATTTT
>CAVGBY010000137.1:0-5285 GCA_963627355.1 uncultured Prevotella sp.
GGAACATTTTCTTCAATTTTTATAAAAAGTTTTACTGATTTTGAAGAAATCCGAACCTTTACAATAGACTCAAGGTCATCAATTAAAGTCCTAAGATTGTAGGCTACCGGAATAATCTCTAGTTTTCCAGATTCAATTTTAGAAAAATCCAGAATGTCGTTAATGATTGTAAGAAGCGTATGCGCTGCCCGGTTGATTTTTTCAAGATAACTTTCGGTTCTTGGCGAAACATTGTCTTTCAGCGCAATCTCAGAAAATCCCACAATCGCATTCATCGGAGTCCGGATTTCGTGGCTCATTGTCGCAAGAAAAGTCGATTTTGCCCGGTTCGCGCTTTCCGCCTCAAGCTTTGCTTCCATAATGCGGATATTTTGCTTTGCCCTAAGAGTCAGATTCATCTGTCGGATTATTACGCAGCAAAAACCAAGCAGGGCAAAAAGATAAAGATTCGGCTTGTAAAAAATTCCCGGGTCAAGTTTCTGCACAAAAAGAATCTCAAAGACTACAATTACAGTTGCCACCAGCATCATCGGAATTATGACAAGCGGTGAAAGATTAAAAATAATCACAGAAACAAGACAGCTCGTAAAATAAAGCGCAAAATCAAGCTGGCTTGTAGTATGAAAATCAACGAAAAGCATTATCACGTTCCAGAAAATTATAAACGCAACATACAGATGAGAAATAAGAATCACTTCTTTTTGCTTTGAATGAAGTTTATTGCGGCAAGTCCGGTTCAAAAAATACGCAAGAACAGAAAACAGCACCAGAGAAATATACAGAATATTGTAAAAACCACGCCACTTCATAAAATCCGCATCCTGAAAAATATTGCTGAAAATTATGATTCCAGTTTCCAGGAACGCAATAAGAGGGGCAATGCTGTTTAAAACAGAGCAGTTGTTAAGCGCCGCAAGAAAAATAACCTCATCCTTTTCCTGCTGGCTCTGAATTATGTAGTCATTTTTATTGGTGATTTTTAATTCTTCTGTTTCTTTTTTATTCAATGTTGGCAAAAAAGTCTCCAATACGCTTTAAAATCTCGTCCGGCTCTGTTGACTTTAAAATATAGCCCTCAGGTTTTAGCGCCATCGCATTTTTTACGTTCTCGGTATCTCTTACGCCGGTCAGAAAAAAGATTGGAATGTCTTTCGTGTTTTCTTCAGACCGAATCATCTGCAGCGTCTGAAGTCCGTCGCAGACCGGCATCATATAATCAAGCAGAATCAAGTCAGGTTTTTGCGTTCCCAAAAGCGAAATCGCCGCAGTTCCAGATTTTGCGACAAGAGTGCGGTAATGATTCCTTAAAATATTCACCATTGAGCGAAGAATCACAGGGTCATCGTCAACAATTAGAATTTGCCGTTTTTCGTTCATTTCTTCCTCGTTTTTTTGCGTCGCGGAATTCTCATCCGTTTCATCTTGTGTTTCAAAATTTTCAAAAAACTTATCAACTTTATCCGTTACAGTCGAAAGCAAAGCCGGAGTCAGAACAGTTCCAGCAAGATTTCCGTTCCAAGGAGCCACGTATTTATGGTAGTCATCTTTAGAGCCGATAAAAAGCACAGGAAACTGTCTTGTAGCCGAATTAGAAAGCAACGAGCGAAGAAACTGGGCCTCGCCATGCGAAAGAGCCTTTGAATAAACCACAACCAGCGCCGGTTTTTGTTCCACAATCTTGTTTAAAAGTGATTCCTTGCTGAACTCCAGAATTTTTGTCTCATATTTTCGTGAAAGAGAATTAAAAATCTCGCTTGCAGGTTTAGAAATATTCGCCACAAAAACAATCTTTTCCATGGACTAAATTATAGCAGTTTAAGCGATAAAAGTGTAGATTTTTTTTGTCTGTTTTTTAGATGGGGGGGGGATTAAAGGGTAGAAATAGAATTTCTGGCGGTCCGGCAAACACCCCTGGCATTTGCCGTCGCTATGTCCGCCCTTCGCTAGACGCTCATTCCGCCGCAACCTTCGGTTGCTTTGGAACTTCGGGACTCCCAGCGCTACCGCATCTTTGTTTCTACAGGATTTTTCTTACTTCTTCCAGAACCTTTACATCGGCCGGAAGCCATTTTACGGTTTCAAGTTTTTCTGCGGAAAGCCATGCGGCATTTTCGTGTTCTAAAAGAGTCAGATTCCCGGAAATAACGGAACACAAAAAACATTCCATTACAAGATGAAATTTGGGGTAGTCGTATTCAACTGTGCAGAGTTTTTTTTCCGCACGGATTTCTGCGGCAAGCTCTTCGCGGATTTCACGTATAATTGCCTGTTCTGCGGTTTCGCCCGACTCAATTTTTCCGCCGGGAAATTCCCACCAGTCCTTCCATTCGCCATAGCCACGTTCTGTCGCAAAAATCTGCCTTGAGCCGTCTTCTGTGGTTCGTAAAATTACCGCCGCAGAAACGCGGATAGTCTTGTTGACCATATCCATAATGGAAGAAAACTGCTAATTTTCGCCCTGCATTGGAACGTAAATCAGATTTGCAAGCTCCGCAAGTTTTTCTTTTGAAGTGTTTGGCTTCATGCTTACGCTGTATTCAATTCCTGGAACTTTGTCCACCCAAATGCAGATTCCGACAGATTCTGAATCCGAGGCAAAAATTTTTACAGTTGCGTCGTTGTAGCCGATTTTTGCGGAAGAAGTTTCCTGCCAGTCGTAATAGCAGCCGGAAATATCTTTTGGTTCAAGTTCGCCTGTCATCTCCGCGCGGACAACACAATCAGCACCATTCCACAAAAACATTGCCTGGGCCAAAGAGCCGGAAATGATTGAATAGGTAACATCCTTTGCATCAGCAGGAACATTAAAAGAAAAACCTAAAGAAGATAGAATTTCTTCCGCGGAAGATTCTTTTACAGGATTTGGAATTCCAGCCAAATTTTCCTGATTTTTTTCGTAAAGTTTCGCCCTTTTACAGCCGGAAACACACATAATAATAGAAGAAAATGCACATAATAATAAAATTGCGTTAAGTTTTTTCATGGTTTTGAATTTATATTTTATGTGGAAAAAAATCAAGGAGAGATGTAAACTGAGTAAGAGGTATTTTATGGAATATTTATATGCTTTGCAGAATTTTAGGGAAGTGGCTCCCGGTTTTGTGACTTACTTTTTTCTTTTTATTTCTGAATTTTTTCTTGTTGCTTGTCCTGTTTTTGCCGCGGTTGTCTACTGGAGCATAAATAAAAAAGAGGGCGCTTTGATGCTGATTGGATATTCTGGCGCAAGATATGTGAACCAGACTGTAAAAAATATTGCCTGCGTTTACCGTCCGTGGATTTTGGACAGCCGGCTTCATGTGGAGCGTCATGCGGCAAAAACTGCAACCGGATATTCGTTCCCGAGCGGTCATACAACAACTTCAACGGCGGTTTTTGGTCAGACTGCAATTTATCAGAGGTCAAGAAAATGGCTTGTTGCCTGCTGCGCGGTTTTTATTCTTTTGGTCGCATTTTCAAGAAACTTTCTTGGGGCACATACACTTCAAGATGTTCTTGTTGCAATTGCAGAAACTATGGTAGTTCTTGCCGCCGCTAATTTTGTAAGAAAACTGGTTGATGAAAAACCTGCGTCAGACACGCTTGTTGCGATTGTGCTGATTGCAATTTCTACTTTGGTATTTTTATTTCTAGTGTTTAAAAAATACCCTGTTGATTACGATGCGGAAGGAAAAATTTTGGTCGAGCCTTTTAAAATGAAAACAGGCTGTTTTTCTGCTTATGGAATGTTTGTCGGAGCAGTTTCCGCATGGTGGCTTGAACGTCATTTTGTAAAATTTTCAACAGATGTAAGCGTAAAAGAAAAAATTATACGTTCGCTTGCGGGAATAGCAATTTTTCTTGTCATGAATTATACCCTGGCTCCTGTATTAAAGTGTTTGGGAACGCAGGCCGAGCATTTGGCAAAGAATTTTCTGCTTATGTTTGTGATAATCTACGTTTATCCGCTTATTTTTAATTCCGTTTCAAACAGGCTGAAAAAATAAGTTTTTTTATCAGATCTTTTGAATCGCGGTTCTGAAGCATACTACAATGAAGGGTAGGGAATTTGGGGCTTTACAGACATTTTTTTATTTCAGATACAACTGCTTTTGCCAAAAGAGGAGGTACTGCGTTACCAACTTGTGTGTATTGAGGTATTTCAGTTCGTCTTGAAAGCCCGCCGGTTGTGCGTTTTCCCAAAAATTCAAAAGAATCATCAAAGGACTGGCATCTTGCCATTTCTCTGACGCTGAATGTTCTTGCTTCCCATGGACTTATATAGTCATCTGCAATGCTTACGACTGTTGCCGCTGGCTCATTTGGATTTAATCGCTGGCGAATGTTCTTTTTTGTCAGAAGAACATCAATCTCTTCATCTGTGGGATTTCCGTTTTTAAAAAGTTCCACAACGTCATTTTTACCAAGGTTTAATTTTTCACAGCAGAGTGAAATAAGTGCATTTTTCTCGGAAATATCAATTCCGTTTTCTTTTACGCGTTTCCGCAGGTTTGTTCCGGATTCTCCCTGGTTAAAAAGACTAAATCTTTCTGAAACAACATCTGTTACTTTTGAAAGTTCTGTACATGAAATTTTTTCTCCGGCTGAAATCGGCAGACCGTTTTTTGCTGGTGTTCGCCCTGTTCGGCTTTCTTTCTGATAATTGCTTTCTGAAACTGATTTTCTTACAACATCATTTGTTATAAGATTGCTGATTGCATCCTGTAAAGTTATGTGGTGGTTTTTGTGTGTTGGCTTTGGATATTCAGGAACTTTTTCACCGTCGCGATAGCCTATAAATATTGCTCGTCTGCGTCTTTGAGGAACTCCGTAATCGGCCGCATTTAAAATTTTCGGCTCAAGCGTGTGATAACCTATCAATTTCAGTTCATTTCTAAGAATATCCGGCGTAACAGAACCGTCAGGATAACGAACTCCTGTGATTCCGACATATTCAAGAAACTGCATATCCATAAATCCCTCTACATTTTCAAGGACAATATAACGCGGCATAATTTCTTTTACTACACGCACATATTCTCCGAAAAGCATATTTCTAGGGTCGTCTTTTCTTCTTCTTCCGGCTCTTGAAAAACCCTGACAATTGGAATCAGAATCTTGTTTTCCTGCCCTTGTTGCTGGAGTGAATAATCATGCAATTTATTTTCTGAAAAATATATTCTGACAGGTTCGGTCGCATCTAGTGTTGATTTTTTCAGTCCTGTTTCTGTTATTTGAATTGTTGTAAAATCCACCTGATTATTAACTAGAAACGTTATATTCTTATTTTCAAAATCGTTGCAAGG
>CAVGBY010000138.1:0-5251 GCA_963627355.1 uncultured Prevotella sp.
GGTAAGGAATGTCTGACGATTTTGAGGATGAAATAAACAAACTGCTTGCGGATGTGGATAATTCTTCTGCTGATGATGGTGATGTTTCGTCTGAATTTGAACAGAAAAAAGGTGCGTCGTATTCGATGCAGGATTTTACTCAACATTCAAAATTGTTCAATGCAAAAGTTGAGTCCGCGCCAAAAAAACAGTCAATTCACGAAGTTGATTTAAGCAGACGGCAGTTTGACGAGATTACTAAATTTACAGAAGATAGTTCTTCAAAGATTTTTGATGACACAAGTTATTATAAGACTGCTCTGACTGGGGAAAATGCTTCTGCCCAGCGGTTGCATCAGGTTCTTTCAAAGTATTTGACTTGCCAAGATCCAAAGGACAGGACTGTCTACAGGCAAAATATAATTTCCGCATATTGGGAACTTGTCCGTGGAATGGCTTCCAAAATGGCGGATTTGAATCTGGCAATGCCAAAACGGATGCTGGTTAGATTCGGTATTCTTCTTCCTTCTCTTTTTAGGCCTGAGCAAAAGGAATTTTTTTCAAAGATAATTTACGAGAACCGCACAGGCGAGCCGGTTCTTTACGAAGACGAATGGTTTCGCGAAATTGCCAGCGGCCGCCTTACAAATTCAATGACTGATGAAAAACGTGCTCCTAAAAAGGCAACGACTCAGGAAGAGGCTAACACAATGGAACAGAACCGTCTGCAGCAGCTCCAGTCAAAGAATTCCGGAAAAATGCAGGCGGCGGAAAACCTTGTTAATATAAAAGAAAACGAAAGAAGTGTGCTTGAGCAGGAACTCCGCGAGCGTTTTGATGAGCTTTGCGAACACAACACAATTCCGGGGCTTGAACCGCACCGTTCGGCATATTCTGAAAGTCAGCAGCGTCTTTTTAGCGAAATAACTGATAGGCTTCACAGGCTTTCCAAGAACGGAAAGGAATATGTGCGCTGCCTTAAAGATTTTGAGGATGCAAAAGGCGTTTACGATAGCGTTGAAGGAAAACTTTCTGCCAGCGGTGGAAATCAGCCTCATGCCGCGGACACGGACGCTGTAAATATTGAATTTGAAACAGTACGCCAGATGGCGAAAATGACTGTTGGCCGTCAGGGAAATCAGTTTCCGCTTTTTACACGTGAATTTTATCATTGTATGGAACGAGGAACGGGAACCCGTGAAAATGTGATTGATATTCTACGATGGGTTGAATCAATTGATCCGGGCGCGTTCTGCCGAGTTCATAAAAATGTTCCGAACAGAATTGTTCCTTACGTTTTGCTTCTTCCGACTTATGGTGACCGGGGTTTTTGCTGGGAGCCGTTTGACCGCTACAACCGCGTTACAAGCCGTGGACGCATTGTAGTTCCAATGTATCCGCGCGATTTAAAAATTGCAGTTCTTACTGCTGTTGCTGATTTGCGCTGGCAGGTTGCAAAGGAAAAGGCTTCTTATTACTGGATGGAAGAAGGCTTGACCGGACAGTATTATCAGTATATTGACCGGCAGAAACTAAAAGGTGACTTAAAGGCTTTCTTTATTGAAGATTATGTTTTGTGGATGACAAAAGAGTCTAACGGAGTTCAGCGTCTGGACAAGGAAGTCCGCGGAATCTTCTGGAGAAATATGCCATATCCGGATTCCTTGAAGCAGGAGCTGCGAAAACGAAGCCTTGTTTATGATGAGCTTTGCATAAAAGACAATAACCGCGCAATGAGCGACGGATATTGATATTCGGTTTGGATGAAATTAAAAATCCCCGGAAGAATTATTCTGGGGATTTTTTTGTTAATTTAGACATTTGAGCCGGTTATATTTGGAATAACTGGTTTGTCTTCAAGAATCATATTTTTTAATTCAGCATATTTTGATTTTTCGTTTCCAGAGCCAAGTTCGTTCGTGTGGTTTTTTACTTGCGCAATTCCACGCATTTCTTCAAGATTGTGATAACCATGGGTTTTCATAAAATTCTTTAAGCCATTTACAATGTCAACTGCAACATCCGGATTTGTGAATTTTGCCTGACCGATTTCTATGGCTTGCGCGCCGGCCATAATGAATTCAACCGCATCCTGCCATGTTGAAATTCCGCCGATTCCCACAACAGGAACTCTTTGTGCCGGCGGAAGTTTGTTGATTTCTTCAATTACATCATAAACGATTCTAAGGGCAAGCGGTTTTAGCCCCGGTCCTGAATAACCTGCGTGGACGTTATTAAAGAAAGGCTTTCCTTTTTCAATGTCGATTGCTACTCCGTGAACCATATTTATAAGGCTGATTGCATCTGCTCCGGCTTTTATGCAGGCGATTGCAATAGGGCGGTTGTCCGGCGCGTTAGGTGAAAGTTTTACCATCAGCGGTTTTTTTGTTACGGCACGAACGGCTGAAACGCAGTAATATGCTGTGTCTGCGCTCATTCCCCATGCAAGACCCGCGGCTTTTATGTTCGGGCAGGAAATATTCAGTTCAATCATGTCACATTCAGTTTTGTCTAGAAGTTTTGCGCCTTCAATATAAGACTGAATGTCGCTTCCCGCAAGATTTGCAATTACAACAGGTCCAAGCCCTATCATTTCCGGAAGAAGTTCCTTTACAAAGGTCGGAATTCCCGGATTTTGAAGACCGATTGAATTCATGTTTCCACCAGGAACTTCAAGGCTTCGTTCTCCTTTGTTTCCTGCGCGAGGCTCGAATGTGCATCCTTTAGAGGCAATTCCACCCCATGCGGTAACATCGCTTACGCCACGGAAATTCTGTCCGTAAGAAAAAGTTCCTGCGCTGGCAATTGTCGGGTTCTTAAAGTGGACTCCGGCAATTTCAACAGACAAATCAGGTTCCTCATCTTTTTCCAGGGGTTTTCTGCGTGGCTCTGGTTTTGGAAATTCTATTATTTTCGCGTCAAAGACAGGTCCGTCTTTGCAGCAGCGTTTTAATCCTTCTTTTGTTTCGATTGTGCAGCCAAGACAAGCCCCTAGACCGCAAAGCATTCTGTGTTCCATGGAAATCCAGCATTGAATTCCAAGTTCTTCTGCGGCAGTTTTTACGTAATTCAGCATTGGTGTCGGTCCGCAGGCGTAGATAATCTTGTATCCGGCTTTTTGGATTGCTTCTTTTGAAAAACCTGCAGGAAGCATTCCGTGTATTCCTACGCTTCCGTCGTCCGTTGTGATTATTGTATTTGCGGCTTTTACATTTTCTAGTCCGTAAGAACCAGACTTAAAGGATGCGTAAAAGTCATAGGTTTCTGGCGGTAGTTCTGAGGCAAGATTTGCAACTGGAGCAACTCCGATTCCTCCGCCGACAATTGCTATTTTTGGAGTTTTTGAGTTATTTTCCGCAATTATTTTTTTTGCATCGTCAACAGGCCATTCTTTTCCTAGCGGTCCAATCAGACTCAAAGATTCTCCGATGTACATATGGCAGAGTTCTTGCGTTCCACGGCCTTTTTCAAGAATCATAAATTGAATTTTTACTTCTTTTTTGCCATTTTCGTTGATTTTTTCTTCTGAATGATAAACACTGATGGGACGGTTGTAGTTTGTCGTTGTTTTTTTGCTTCTTATAAGATAGAACTGTCCGGCTTTTGGGCTTAATTGCGTTGTTCGTTCCAGAACGGCGGTTGTTTCAAGAAGAAATACATTCGGTTGGCCTTTGATTTGTTCAAGTTTTTCGACTTTTGTTTCTCCAAAAAATAATAAACCTTTCCCGTTTTCATCGATTTCAGCCAAATCCATAATTTGCTCCTGATAAAATTTCCTATTTGTGGCATTTTTAATATAATGATAAATATGGATTTTTTTTAGATAAATTTTTCAAAAATTTTTGAAAAAAATTATCAATAAGAGAAAATTTGCAGATTGAAGTTTGGGCAATATAAAAATAAGGCGGTGTACATTGAAAAAAGAATGGTTTGAAAATGCGGAATTTTGGGAACATTATTCACCGGTGATTTTTGATGAAAATCGTTGGGCGGAGGCCCCGGCGGTTGCGTGCGCGGTAAAAAAACTGGCAAAGTTAAATGCGGGAAATTCTATTCTTGATGCAGGCTGCGGGCCGGGGCGAATCAGTGTTGAGCTTGCGTTGTTAGGCTTTGATGTTACCGGAGTTGACATAATTCAGTCTGAGCTGGATGCCGCCGCAGAATCTGCAGATGACGAAGGTGTAAAACTGACTCTTTTAAAAGAAGATCTTAGAAGTTTTTCCACAGAGAAAAAATATGATTGTGCTGTAAATCTTTACACTTCGTTCGGATATTGTGAGGATGCCCGGGATGATTTAAAAATCCTGAAAAATATCTACAATTCGCTAAAATCCGAAGGAATTTTTATTCTTGAAACAGTCAGCCGCGAGACAGCGATTATCAATTTTACAAAGGGCGAGGAATTTTTCCGTTCAGGGATAAAGGTTGTTACAGATTTTAGCGTGGCTGGCGCATGGGAAGGGCTTTGTTCAGAGTGGACGCTGTTTCTTCCTGATGGAAAAAAGATTGAGCACAAGTTTGTCCAAAGGCTTTATTCCGCTCCCGAACTGAAAAAGGAACTTTTAAAAATAGGTTATGGGTCTGTTGAAATTTTCGGTGGATATGAAAAACAGCCTTACGACCAGAATGCCGCAACGATGGTTATGGTCTGTAAAAAATAAAAGTCAGGATTTTCGATTCGTAAATCTTTATAATTTTCAAAGTCAGTTATAAGTTTAAAATTATTTTCATCAGTTAGAATTTTTCCTGCCAGATACATAACCTGAGCAGCATCACGACTGGCTGAATCAACATTGTATTTTTTAGCCAGAAGATGAGATTCCAGGCCGCTGATACCTGTTGCATATACCGAAAAATCAGGTGACTTTATAAGTGAACCTCTTCCGACAATAACTGCTCCGGATTTAATTGTATCCATAAGAACTTCATCAGTAGAAATGGTCATATTTCTGTACGCCAGTTCTACTTTTGCAATATTTCTATATGTGTCTTTAACTTCTGCAAAATCTGTCATTTCTCTAAGCAACGTTGCACTGTCGAATATCTGCTTTATTATTTCCAGTTCCTTTTTGTCTGCAATTCCAATGCCTGTAGTATGTGGTGCAAAGGCTGTAAGTTTATCTCCTGATATGTTGTGCCATCTGTCAATGACAAAACAAAATTTAATATAAAAAAAAGAAAAGGTTTTAGAAATCAAGATTTTCGGCACTAGACCATCCTGATATTCGTGGATTTAAGAGGAAACTTTGTTTCCACTGTTACCGACAGGTCA
>CAVGBY010000139.1:0-5218 GCA_963627355.1 uncultured Prevotella sp.
GTATTGTTCAGGTTATCGGTTTTGTAATCAGCATTACTGCAGAAGATTTTTCAAAGTCTTATGTTCCTTATTTTGAATTTATTGTTCCTGTGGCAAATATTTCCTGCGCGACAGTCTGCTTTTTTCTTGTGTTTTTTCCTAAATTCCGTCTTTTGCAGTCCATTGTGCTTTTTGTTCAGGGTGTTGTGATGACTTTGAACAGTCTTATATTTCTGGGAGTTTTTCTGTATTGCTTTGGAGTTGTGCTTTTATTCTGTTATGGATATTTAAAGTCAAAACGAAATCTTAAGATTGGTGTCTGCATGGCTTTTTTGCTGGTTTCTTTTTTGCCAATCTTGATTCAGAATAAGTTTGTTTTTTTTATGGCGGTTGCGTATTCTTTTTTTATACTTTTCTCTTATTTTCATCTTTATTTTATAATCCGGGGAAATTTATTTAAGCTTTTTCCTTTTCTTGCGAACCGGATTTCAGATGTAAAACTGCCTGAGCCGGGCGGAACAATAAATCTTGCCTGTTACGGACTTTCTGAGCGTCAGATAAATCTTGTCAAGAAATATAAAAAAGGAAATGCGAATTACAAACACCTTGCGGACAATTTAAAAACCAGCGAGTCAACCATAAAACAGGAGATGTCGAAAATCTGCAAATTCCTTGGTGTAAGAAATTCTGATGTTCTTTTACTTTTGCTGCAGCAATACGAGATGGAATAAAATTCTGAAATTATTTTCCGTACTGTGATTCTATTTCTTTTATTTGGTCACGGAGCGCGGCGGCCTGCTCGTATTCAAGGCGTTCCGCGCACTCAGACATTTCCTGTTTCAGCGCATTTATCAGTTTTGTACGCTGTTTCTTGTCAAAAAGATTTGCTGTTTTTTTGAGCGTTTCAACAGTTGTTTTTGCGTTTTCTTCTGCTTCCTGCTTCTGGTGCTCAAGAATATCTGTGATTTCTTTTTTGATTGTCTGTGGAGTAATTCCATGCTCTTTGTTGTATGCTTCCTGAATCTGGCGGCGGTGCTTTGTTTCTTCAATCGCTTCTTTCATCGCATCGCTCATTCTGTCTGCATACATAACGACTTTTCCTTCAGCGTTGCGTGCGGCCCGCCCTATAATCTGAATGAGTGAAGTCGTTGAGCGCAGAAAACCGATTTTATCCGCGTCAAGCAGGGCAATGAACGAAACTTCGGGCAAATCGATTCCTTCCCGCAGAAGATTGATTCCGATTAAAACGTCAATTTCGCCAAGCCGGAGCGACTTTAGGATTTCAACGCGCTCAAAAGTGTCAATTTCGGAATGGATGTATTTTACTTTTAGGTCAAGGTCGGTAAGGTATGCGGTTAAATCTTCCGCCATCTTTTTTGTCAGCGTGAGAACAAGGCTTCGTTCGTGTTTTGCAATGCGTTCTTTTATTTCGCGGTAAATATCTTCCATCTGGCCTTCGCTCGGGCGGACTTCTACAATCGGATCAAGCAGGCCTGTAGGGCGAATCAGCTGTTCAACAATCTGCGTTGACTGTTTTATTTCTTCTTTTCGTGGCGTTGCCGTAACGTAGATAACCTGATTCATCATTTTTGAAAATTCATCGTATTTTAAAGGACGGTTATCCAGCGCGCTGGGAAGCCTGAATCCAAAATCAACAAGATTCTGTTTGCGGCTTCGGTCGCCTTCGTACATTGCGCCAATCTGCGGAACTGTGATATGCGCCTCGTCAATCATGCACAAAAAATCTGAAGGAAAATAATGCAGAAGGGTTGCCGGCGGTTCACCTTTTGCGCGTCCGGCGATTGGTGCGGAATAATTTTCGATTCCCGAGCAGTAGCCCATCTCTTTCATCATTTCGATGTCGTAAGTTACGCGGGTTTTTAGTCTTTCTGCCTCTAAAAGTTTATGCTGCGCGTTCAATTCTTCCAGCCGTTGCCCAAGCTCATCCTGAATCCGTTTTGTCGCAATTTCAAGCTGGTCCTGGGGAACAACAAAGTTTTTTGCAGGATAAATTACTGTTTCGTCAAGTTCTTCGGTTGTCTGCCCGGAAATTACGTTGAACCTGCGGATTCTTGAAACTGTATCCCAGTCAAGCTCGATTCTGTAGGCTTCGTCAAATTCCATGTATGGCGGATAAATTTCTATCACATCTCCGCGAATCCTAAAAGTTCCGCGGTCAAGAACCATGTCATTCCGCGTGTATTGGATATGAGAAAGCTCAATGGCCAGTCTATGCAGGTCGAGCGGTTTTTCCTTTTCAATATGGATTCTCATGCTTTTGTAAAGTTCAGGCATTCCCAGACCGTAAATACACGAGACTGTTGCAATTACAATAACATCGCGGCGTTCCATAAGAGAGTAGGTGGCGGCCATTTTCATCTGGTCGATTTCTTTGTTGATTGCCGCGTCTTTTTCAATGTAAAGGTCGCGTGCGGGAACATAGGCTTCCGGCTGGTAATAATCGTAGTATGAAACAAAATATTCAACCGCGTTGTGCGGAAAAAATGACTTGAATTCCCTGAAAAGCTGCGCGGAAAGCGTTTTGTTGTGGCTTATGATTAGCGTTGGCCGCTGGACTTTTTCAATAATCTTTGCCATTGTAAAAGTTTTTCCAGAGCCGGTTACGCCCTTTAGCGTCTGGAATTTGTCGCCGCGCAGGAATCCTTCGCTGAGTTTTTCTATTGCCTGACCTTGGTCGCCGCTTGGCTTAAAAGGTGATTCTACTACAAATTTCCTCATTTTTTATTTTTTAGTTTAAAGGCGATTCCTCAGAAAGTGTTACGGTTAAATTTCTGTCTTTTCCGTTTCTGTGGACTGTTACATTTACCGTGTTGCCGGGTTTTTTGCTTTCCAGGGCTGAATAATAGTCCGTGTAGGAAGAAATATTTATTCCGTCAATATTTGTGATTATGTCTCCGCCAAGATAAATTATATTCTGGTTGTATCCGTAGCGGACGGCCTGCGTTCCTTGTATAATTCCGGCTTTATCCGCATTTCCGCCTTTTTGGATTCTAGAAACAAGAAGTCCGGAAGAAATGTCAAGATTCGCGTAATTTGCGATTGTGTTGTTCAGCTGGACAAGTGTTACATCAATCTGGCCGCGGCGCACTTTTCCATATTGAAGAAGGTCGCTTACAACCCGGACTGCTGTTTCTGCCGGAACTGAAAAACCGATTCCTGCGGACGAGCCTGAGGATGAATAAATCATCGTGTTTACGCCAATCATTTTTCCGGAAGTGTCCAAAAGCGGTCCGCCCGAATTTCCCGGGTTTATCGCAGTGTCGGTCTGAATCATATTTCTGATGATGCGCTGCGTGTTAGGATTTTTTACCGGCCGCCCCAGCGCGGAGACAATTCCTGTTGTCATCGTTCTGTTAAAACCGTAAGGATTTCCGATTGCTATGACTTTTTGTCCCACATTCAGTTTTGTCGAGTCGCCAAAAGCGATTGTCTGCAGAACAAGACCTTCCGGTGGATCAAATTTTATTACTGTAAGGTCAGAATCCCTGTCCTGCCCGATGATTTTTGCCTCATATTGTGTTCCATCTGAAAGTGAAACGTAAATTTTCGACGCGCCTTTTACCACATGGCCGTTTGTTAAAACATAACCGCGTTTGTCGATTATTGAGCCGCTTCCGCTTCCTCCGTCCTGCACGACCGGCTCCAGAAACCAGTTTACCCCGGCAACCTGCGTATTTATGTTCACAACTCCCGGCGCGCATTTCTGGTAAACGCTGATATTTTGAATTTCGTCCTGCGTATAGTTTGTTTCCGATGAAGAAACTGTCAAAGCCACATTTTTTCCGTTTTTTTCGGCAGTGTTTTCAGACTGAAGAAGTGTAAATTCATCCTTGCTTTTTGAGTCTGGATTTTCGTTTTTTACATTTTGGGCTGTGGATTCTGCTTTTGAATCCCGTGTCTTTTTTAGGGAAGCAGAAGTGATGAAAGAAGCTGCGACCGCCGCAAAAATCATACCGACTGCGCTGAATTTTATTAATTGGCTGCGTGAATAAAGTTTCATATTTTCTATAATAGTGATTTTATGCCGTTTTGAAAATGAATTTACTGCGGATTTTGAAAACTAAAATCTTTTAGAGCAAATATCCGAATCCCGCAGAACCGCCAAGATAATATGGCGAGTCAAAATAAATTACCGCGTAAAAATCTGCGTTAAAAATAAATGAGCTGCCAGGAATCATATAGCTGAATCCTGCTTTTGGCTGGATTGCGTCAAAAAAGTTTGAGCTGCTTACAAGAGCGCACGAGATGTTTGCGGAAAATTCCGGCAATGGTGAAAAACTTAGGGCAAGACCGTTTTTCCATGAGTTGTCTCCGTTAAAAGGGTTGGAACTTTTTACGCCAAAAATAAATTCAGAAGAAAAATCCACGGAAAATTCTGCGTTGCAAAGCCCTAAAAATCCGGCGAGCCCCAGACCAGAGCCAAAATCTGCCCCGTATTCAGGAAAAAGTTTTTTGTCACAAACTCCGTAATGTGCTGAAGCCCCGTAGCGGAACTGAACCGTCGAATTTTCATTCTTTGTTTTATCTGCAAACTTTGCGGCAACCGAAACTTCAAAAGGTGTGTCTTCAATTCCGGCAAAAATTGAAAATTTCATCGAAAATTCCAGCCGCTCAAAAATGGAATCAGCGAATCCCAGCGAAATCGGCGTCGCATAAAAACCTTCTTTTGAACTCGAGATGGGAGCGACTGAAAAATTCAGCATTTTTGTGCTTTTTGGAAATGCGCTTGCCGTTGTGACAAAACCGATTCCGGTTCCTCCGGCGGTTAAATCTGCCAGCGGAAAAACAAGAGTCCGGTCAACATTTACCTCAAGCAAGGCGGACTGTTCTTCTGCGGAAAAAGTTGCAATGTATTTTCCGGAGGGAACGTCGTTTCCTAAAGAATCTTTTCCGTTCCAGGTTAAATTTTGTTCCCATGTTGAAAATTCCGGTAGTTCCGCGTAAAAAATTTCTTCCCCGGCCATATTTTTTATAGAAATTCCGCCAGTTCCAGGCGCGGAAACCTTTGCGGTCAAAAGACAATTTCCGATAGAGCCGCCATATTTTGGATTTATAGTTTTTCTGGAAGAATAAAAATCCATGATTTTGAATTCGGCTTTTTTCATTTTGAGTGAAATTCTTTTTATATGCTTTCGTTTTACAAAGATTGAGGCAGAAAAATCTTCGTAGCCAAAACTTTTTACCTGAATTGTGTGGAATCCTTCTGAAAGTTCAAAAA